>CAMTNN010000210.1 GCA_947073895.1 uncultured cyanobacterium | reverse complement strand
CTGTATTTATTTTTTCCTTCTTTTTTCATTTGTTTAAGAATTTTTTTCTGGTCTTTTGTCAGGATTGATTCAAATTCTTTAAAGTTTTCTTTTCTAATTTTCATTGCCTGTTTTTCAAGTTCTTTTAATTCAGCTTCTATTACAGCAAGTTTTTCTTCTTGCATTTGAACTGCTATTCTTGAATTTTTAACAACTTCCGCTTCTTGGCGTTTTGCTTTGATTTGTTCCATTACAGGTTTCATTTTTTCGTGACCTTTGATGCGAAGTTCTTTTGCTTGAGCTTTTTGTTCTTCGGTAAGCCCTAGTTTCTTTTCAAAAGCAGCTGCTCTTGCTTTTCTAACTTCTTGAACGTTTGTAAGTTTTGTAGGGACAGGTTCTCCTGCTTTACAAGGCGTAGCTTGTGCAGAAACAGTTAAACCTGTGATAGCCATAATGCCCATTAATACTAGTAATTTTTTCATAATTCACCTCTTTTTATAGTAAATCTTCTAATTGTACTGCCAATTCTTTTTTTGCGTTATAAATTCTGGATTTAATTGTGCCTATCGGGCAATTAAGTTTTGTTGCCGCTTCTTCGTATGTGTATCCGTTTATTTCGCAAAGCATAATTGTTTCTTTTAATTTTGGTTTTAAACTTTCAATTGCTGAAATGATTCGTTTCTGTCGTTCACTTGAGCTTACAGATTCTTCAGGAGAGGATTTAGTGTCCTTGATTGTCCCTAAAACAATATCATCGGATGTCGAGTTAGCAGAATTCTTGAAATACGCAGATTTCAGATAATCTTTGGATACATTTTTAGCAATTGTGTTAATCCAACTCTTGAAGTTTCCGCGCTCTTCATACTTGTCAGCATTTTTCCAGGCTTTTACGTAAACTTCTTGTTCTAAATCTTCGTTTTCCTGATTTGTTATTAATCTTATTATATTTTTAACGTTTTGTTTATTTGCTTTTATTAGTTCATTAAAATTCATTCATCCACCAATATGAGACCATAAGAGTCAACCGGAAACCCATAATCTTCTGCAGACAATGTATTGTATGCTAAATTGTCTGCTAAATCCTCATCCATATTAACAACTCCGAATGTAGTTGTAAAAACGATTAGAAACAGAGCTGCACAAACTGCTCTTAGCTTTCTTGCTTGACGCTGTTTAGATTTATAATAGAATTTTACTTCTCCTATGAGGTTTGAGACTTTTTGCATCTTTTCATGCTCAAGTTTGCATTCTTCGCATTCTTCAATATGCTGTTTTAATGTCTCTTCATCAGAGAATGTAAATAAACCTTCGTATTTAGAACAGTTATTATTCATAATTCTTACCTCTTGTACTTATATAACGAATCAAAAAAATATTTGTTCATATTATTTTATCGAACAATGCGAACCCGCTGGTAGCAGAGTCAGCAGCGGACGAATCGTGGGTTTAATTACAACCATTGCGATTGTCATCCGACTCTTGTTTAAAAAAACAAAATTTTTCCATTGCTTTGACAAATCCGTCATTATGTACAGTATCAGTGATGTAGTCTGCTTGTTTTTTTAGTTCTTCAGTAGCGTTACCCATTGCAATTTTTATTCCGCCGGCTTTAAGAAGCTCTATATCATTGTTCTGATCGCCTATTGTTAAAATCTCTTCTTGCTTAAGATTCCAGTGCTTTTGTAAGAATCTTACGGCACATGATTTAGAAGCTTCTTTGTTTGAAAACTCTAAGAAATATGGAGTTGATTTAACAATATATAAATCAGGGAAAATTGCAGGTAATTCTTTTTCAAATCGGTCAATCTTTTCCGGTTCGTCATAATTGATTGCTAAAAGTTTATTAATTTTATCTTTTTTTATTTCATTAAAAGGTTTTACTTCATATTTAGTATGCAGATTATTGCAATATCTTTGAACTTCATAGCAAACTTTTTCCGAATAAAGAATATCGTCGTTATAAAGATTGATGTGTATGTTTTCTTTTTTTGCCCAAGCTAGGACTCTTTCTGTCTGGTTTTCTGTAAGATATCTTTCGTATAGGGTTTTTCCATTATCTGTTACGAGTCCGCCTTGATAAGAAACTACAGGAGTATCCAGACCTAAGTCTTTAGCAATCAATTTTGCTGCAGCATTCATTCTGCCGGTAACTAAAACAACTTTAATACCTTTTTTGCATAGTTTTTTAACACAGTCTTTTACGTTCTGTGTAAACTCTCCTTCAGGAATCAATATAGTTCCGTCAATATCGGTTGCGACAAGTTTAATCATATTATGATTGTATAGAAAATCAGGCTATTATGCAATCTTTCTTTTTTAAATATTGCAAATAATATAAACTAGCTTGTTGTTTAGCTTAGTTAGGGTTATAAAAATTTTTACAATCATTTATCTTATAGTTGCTTAGAGGTAAATTAGAGGTAAATAATTATGAAACAAATAGTACCTGAGAAAAGTTCTGAAAAGGTAGCAAAATTCTTACAAAAGCATTCATTACATAAACGCGATTTTGCTGAAATGATAGGTGTTACACTTTCTTATGTATATAATTTGATTGATGAAACTGTTCCTT
>CAMTNN010000209.1 GCA_947073895.1 uncultured cyanobacterium | reverse complement strand
CATTCGCACGAACAATTAGTTCATCTTTATTAGAAGGATCCGCAATAAAGTCAAAACCTTCCGCTCTAACTGTTACATCTCTTCGAACAGGACCAAAGAACAATATCGGACAAGGGAATTTATTCGTCATCAAAGCATCCTTCGCCGCATCTATATTCTCAACTATCATCAATGACGGATTAATAATTGAATAGTCTTTCATCTGGTCGATACTGACTGTTCTAACATCAGCATCATCAACATCCATAAGCACAGCTTCCAATTCCGGCATAGGTTTTGTTGAATAAATAACAATATTGCTCATATTTTCTTCCTCTTATTCTAAACTTCTTCCTTTAATATACACTATTTAGGGGTAAATGTAAACAGAAAACTATAGGAGGCGAATATGACACTTTTACAATGCCAGTATCTCATACAATTGTATGTTAAAAAAATCGGAATGCTCTATAGACATTCCGATTTTTTGATTATGATTTTATATCTTATACAGCTGCTTTTGATTTTTCAAGACACTCAATAAGAGTTGAAGCCACTGTTTTTTGTTCTTCTAATGTCAATTCAGGGAACATTGGAAGAGAAATAACCATTTCTGTATTCTTTTCAGTAATAGGTAAATCACCTTTCTTCCATCCAAGATGCGCATGAACTTTTTGTAAATGCAATGGTACTGGATAATAAAGCATTGCGCCAATACCTGATTCCTGAAGCATTTTGTGAATATTATCTCTGTTAGGAATTTTAACTGTGTACTGATGATAAACACAGTATGTATTATCTAACTCATGTGGTGTTTGAATATCAGAACATCCTGCAAATAATTCATTATATGTTTTTGCATGGTCACGTCTTGCAGAATTCCATTCATCGATATAATTCAATTTAATTCTCAATATAGCAGCTTGGATTTCATCAAGACGAGAATTTACACCGATTTCGTCATGATAGTATCTTACAGCACCACCGTGGTTACGAAGTGCAATAATTCTGTTCTTAAGATTTTCGCTATTAACGGTAATTAAACCACCGTCACCCATACCACCTAAGTTTTTAGTAGGGTAGAAGCTGTAACATCCGATATCACCGAATGTACCAACCATTTGACCTTTAAACTTAGCACCGATAGCTTGGCAGCAATCTTCGATTACATATAAGTTATGACGTTTAGCAATATCCATAATCAAATCCATATCACATGGCTGACCATATAAATGAACAGGAATAATTGCTTTAGTTTTAGGTGTAATCAAAGCTTCGATTTTTGAAGCATCAATATTAAATGTATCTTTATCAATATCTGCAAAGACAGGTGTTGCACCAACAATACCGATAGCTTCTGTTGTTGCTACGAAAGTAAATGCTGTTGTAATAACTTCGTCACCAGCACCGATATCCAATGCTCTTAATGCTAAATGAAGCGCATCAGTACCAGAGTTTAAAGCAACTGTATAGTTACATCCTATATATTTTGCCAACTCAACTTCCAATGCTTTACAGTTAGGGCCTAAAATATAAGAGCCTGAACATAAAACTTCACACACAGCTTTTTCTACTTCCGCACCAATTTTTGCGTACTGTCTTTTTGAATCTAAAATAGGTATCATATATCCTCTCCTTTACTTTGATATACTTATAGTATCATAGTTTTAGAGCACCTTTACATATTTTTAATACAATTGAAATAATAAAATAGTCATTTATGCTTAAAACAAGCTTTATTTTTAAATCTGTAGTTGTAACTTTTTTTAATTTGGGCTATGATTTTGAATATGAAAAAGATTGATTTTAATAAGGGAGTTTTATCTCCTGTTTTTGCGGGATTATTTGTTGTTATTGCATTACTTGTATACTATGTAATTTGTTATGCATTTAGTTTTAAGTTTGGGTTCTTCGATATAGAGGAAATAGGTGTAACCGAAATTCTCACTTATTTATTCTATGGCTTTTCAGGCGGAGTGGCTTTTTGCTGTGCGAAAGACTTTATAAATACACCAAAACAAAACACATTTTTTGCAATAATGTTTTTATGGGTTTCTGCATTATTTAGAGAAATGGGGATTCAACACTGGCTTACAACTCATGATACAGTCGTTACTAAATCAAGATTTTTTACAAATCCTGCAAATCCGCTTTATGAAAAAATAATTGCCGGCACTTTAATGTTACTTGTTGTACTTGTACTGACATGGGTTGTCATTAAATGTTTAAAAGAACTTATTTCGGGACTTATAAAATTTCAACCGATTCAATGGACTGCATTGACTTTCATAGTATTAGCCATTGTTACACAAATAGTAGATAGATTTCCGGCAAACTACCTTAAAGCAACTGGAATCGCATTAAGTGCACATGCTGCATTTGTAATGAAAATATTTGAAGAAGGCGGAGAATCACTATTACCATTACTATTTGCAATTGCACTTTTGCAGTATCACTTAATTAAAAATAATAGATAAAAATGTTATACAATGGTTCAGTTTTTAAAAACAGAAAATTTGACTTAAAGAAACTAAAATCTTTTGGCTTTAAATTATCAAAGGATTGTTTAGTTTATAAAACATTAATTATTGA
>CAMTNN010000208.1 GCA_947073895.1 uncultured cyanobacterium | reverse complement strand
TTTCGCACTTATTCTACGCTCGTCACCGAATTTTTGCAACTTATTTATTTCACGCATTTGGTTGCGTGTAAGATGTAATTCATCTGTATTTAACGTAACAATAGAATTTGTTTCTTTTTTTACAACATCTTTTATTTTTTCAGGATAAGTACCTCTCGGTGCTAAACCGCTTTTTGGATTATGAATCTCTTTAATAACTTCATCCATGTATTTTTGAAGGTTTCCTGCAATATCAATTTCCGGATTCAACATCATATATTCCCACAAAGGCATTGAACTTCTTGCATTATTGAATTGCGCCGAAACAAGTACAAGATTGGATAAATCACTGCCGCCTCCGCGGGAATGAGGTTTAACGTGTTCTACAGAGGCAACTGCAGAACTAATTAATCTTTTTGCAATTTGTAAATGTGATTTTTTTGAATATTGTACAATAAACGCATCTAAATCTTTGGAAGATGACGGCAAACCATACCATTTGCGATATATTTTGATAATTTGTTGTAAATCTTTTCCTTTTGCTTTTATAGCTTTTATTCTTTCCAAAGGCTCTTTTCTTCCAAATGTACCATTTTGCATTTTAGTCAAAGCTATATCACGCGCTATAATAACTTGTTGCGCCACAGGTTCTGATAAAGTTTCTATTATTCTATTGGTACTGTTAAGAATATCAAATTGCTTTAATTTTAATCTTTCAAGAGATTGCGGAGCTAATTCTTGCAATATATCTTGAAAATCGCGTTTATTTTTATGTGAAGATTCACATAGAATATCAAAAACAATACTTTCTATATCATGCATATATTTTTGCATGTGCTGTAGAAGATTTATTGCAGATTGTGCATTTGGACGTTTTTCAAGTTTTTGGTAAATCTCTTTTGCTTTTGGTTTGCTGATTAAAGGCTTTCCACTATATGCACATTTAAATCTATCTGCATATCCTAATAAAAAGTCCATATCAGGACGAGCATTAAAAGAAATATTACAAATAGCAGCTAAATTCGAAGCCTGCACTGACGCTAAGCCGGTAAAACTTTGAGGTTCAGCCGAATTTTTCTTTTCATCCCTTTTTAATGTCGGTTTAATATAATTAATTTGTGATGTCTGGTTTAATGATACTTTCATATTTTTTTAGTTTTTATCTATGATAATCAATCAAAGGTACGTAAGTCAAATTTTTGAACAGTTATAAATAAAATCGTTACATTTCTTATAACTTAGTGTATAATATACAATATTGAGAGGTATTTATGAAAGAAACATCAGTAAAGTATCCATTTCTAAGTCGAGATGTAAAAATTTATGAGCAAGATAACGGTCACAAGATTATACTAGCTTACAAAGAAGGCGGTATGGTTAACGTATCAAGCTGGGTTAAAACAGGTTCTATTAATGAAAATGATAAGAACAATGGTATTTCACATTTTCTTGAACATTTAATGTTTAAAGGAACACATAAACATAAAGCAGGCGAATTTGATCATATTCTTGAAGCCCGCGGAGCTATTGTTAACGCTGCGACATGGAAAGATTATACTTTTTACTATGTTACTTTACCAAAAGGCGAAAACAACGAAAACTTTAATCTTGCGATAGAATTACACGCAGATATGATGACTGATCCTGTTATTCCTGATTACGAAATGGGAGCACCGTTTGATGTTAATGATAAAAATGTATCAGACAAACGCGAGCGCCATGTTGTAATAGAAGAAATAAGAATGCGCAAAGACCAGCCTTGGACTAAGGTTTATAATGCGACTAACAATGCGATGTATACTTCTCATCCGTATAAAAGAGATGTTATCGGAACTCCTGAAATTATTTCTCAGGTTTCGCAAGAAGAAATAATGAATTATTACAGAACTTTCTATTCACCAAAAAATGTCACAACTATTGTTGTAGGTGAATTTGATTTTGATGAAGTTTTGGAAAAAGTTAAAAAAGAATTCAATTGGGGTGAAAGACCTGAACCGCCTGAGCGAAATATTCAGCCTGATAAACCTGTACAAAATACTGTTTATATTGAAAACAAAGCTAATATAAATTCTTCTTTTATGATGTTCGGCTACCTTGGTGTACCTGCATGTGATTTAAGAAATCTTATTGCATTAGAAATGTTGTCAATTATATTGGGCGAAGGTACAAGTTCAAGATTATATGTAAATCTTGTTGAAAACTCTGACGAGCATATATTCAATATGATTGATGCCGAAAACTATTCATTCCGTGATGGAAGTAACTTCTTTGTTCAGGCAAATATTAATCCTGAATACAAAGACAAAGCTATTGATTTGATTAAATCAGAAATAGAAAAATTAAAAGACGGAATTACCGAACGCGAATTAAACAAGGCTCGCAAAAAATTAAAATCACGTTTTGCATGTGAAGTCGAAACAGTTTCTGAAATAGGCGAAACAATAGGTTATTATATGACTGTTTGTGATGATTTAGCACTTGCGGAAGAATATATTCCTATTTGTGATTCTTTAACCACAAAGGATTTGGAAGAAACTGCTAAAAAATATTTGGATATTAACAATGCGGTAATTTCAGTATTAGTTCCTGAAAAATAGGATTGAATAACATTCAAAAAACTGTTATAATAAGAATGTAATC
>CAMTNN010000207.1 GCA_947073895.1 uncultured cyanobacterium | reverse complement strand
ATAGAGTTTATTCCAAGGAACCATAGGATCTTGAAAGATGTATTCAGGAAATTCAACAGCTTGAAAGGTTCTATCTTGTGGCAATTTGGTCGCATATCTATAAGATTTAATTTTATTGTTTTTTGCTAACTTATAGTTTGATTCAACAACATCTGCATCAAATTTTTTAGCGTTATTATACAATTCTTCAAACATGTTTAATTCGATATAGTCATCAGGATCAACGAAACCTATATATTCTCCCTGTGCGAGTTTAATGCCGTTGTTTCTTGCAATGCCTTGTCCTTGATTTTCTTGTTCAAGAATTTTTATTCTTGAATCTTTTGCTGCATACTCTTCAATAATTTTTAGAGAATTATCTTTTGAGCCATCAATTACGCAAATAATTTCTATTTCAGAAAGAGTTTGATGAGTAACGCTGTCAAGAGCCTCTTTTATAAATTCTTCAACGTTATAAACTGGCATAATTATTGAAACTTTAGTCATTAATACTTCCTTATGTTCTTGCTTATTGTATATTAACATATATATTTATAATTTGTAATACTTTTTGATTTTATTATAAAATAATCTTATGGCTATTTGTATTTTTTCAGGAACATTCAATCCGATTCATAACGGACATATTAAAATGGCTGAGTATGCGCTTAATCAGTTTGGTTTTGAAAAAATTATTTTTATTCCTGCGTATTTGCCTCCGCATAAGCAGATTGAAGGAGGTCTTGCTGAACACCGCTATAGAATGGTTGAGCTTGCAACTGCTTATAATCCTAAATTTGAAGTTTCGGATATAGAATATAAACGGAGTGAGCCTTCTTATTCTTTGATAACTGTAAAGAAAATTATTGAACAAAATAGGATTCAAGGGCGTTTAAATTTTATAGTGGGAACGGATTCTTTTGTGAAGCTTAATACGTGGTATAAGGCGGACGAGTTAAAAGAGCTTGTTCACTTGATTGTGTTTCCGCGTCGCGGGGATGGAAATGAAGAGGTTTATGCAAAGTTCCGTGCAGAAGGTTGGGATTTTGAGATAACAGAGATGGACTATGAAGATATTTCATCCACAGAGATTAGAGCTTGTAAGAAAATAGATGTTGATAAAAAAGTAGAGGAATATATTAAAGAGAATGGACTATACAGCAATTGTTGATTGGTTGAGAGAAAACCTTTCAAAAGAGAGATTTGAACATACGTTAGGTACTGCAGAATGCGCAGAAGAGCTTGCGGAACGTTTTGGTATGGATTCTGAAAAAGCTTATCTTTGCGGACTTTTACATGATTGCGCAAAATGTATTTCTAATGAAGAGCTAAAAGATATGATTTGTGATTGTGATTTTCTGTGTGAAGGTGAATTGGAAAATCCAAAGACATATCATGCGCCTGCAGGTGCAATTTTGGCAAAAAAAGAATTTTGTGAATTATGCGATGAAGAAATTCTTTCAGCGATTAGATGGCATACGCTTGGAAGAGTTGATATGACAGATTTTGAAAAGATTATATTTTTAGCGGATAAAATTGAGACAAAAACAAGACCTGCTGAATTAATTCTTCCGATAAGAACTGTCTTAAAAGAGGAAAATGGCTTGGACAAAGCGCTTTTAATATGTTACGGTAATACTATTAAGAGTCTTGTGGACAGAAATTTAAAAATCTGTAAAATTACAATTGATATTTATAACGATTTGCTTAATAAATTGGACTTAAAAAGAGGAAAATAGTATAATTAAGTTATGAAACGGGGACTGGCTTTATTAATATTAAGTATGTTTTTAACTAATGCGGCTTTTGCTGATACTTTTCAGGGACATGCCGAATTTGATGATGAGTATAAGGGATTGGATGAAAAACTTTATACAGGAAAAACAGAAACTCTTGAGAAAAAAGATACAATTGAAATGACTGTGTCACAGGTTCTTGACGGCAGTTTCTCTTTTGAAGGGGATGAGTTTTTTGCAGAAGTTACAGGTGATGTTCTGGGCGATAAAGGTATAATTATTCCAAAAGGTACTGTTGCTCACGGAGTTATTAAACAGACTGCAGAAGCAAAACGTATGGGGCGTGACGGGTATATTGATTTGAGTTTTGATTATCTCGTAACACCGGACGGTCGTGAGATTCCTATAGAAGGCAAAATGTCTACAAAGCTTCACCCTGTAAAGGCTGCTGCAAAAATTGTTGCAACTGATGTAGGCTATACTGCAGTTGGCGGAGTTGTCGGCGGTGTGTTTGCTGCACAGGCATTGGGCTTAGAGGCTGCTATTGCTTCACAGGGTTATACTCTTGCTGGCGGTGCTGCAGTTGGCGGTGCTGTCGGATTGGGAATGTCATTATATAGAAAAGGTAAAGATGTTTTAATTGCTCCGGGTGATGAAATTAAGGTTAAAATCTTGTCGAGTGTCGAGTTACCTGTTTATAGAGAAGATGCTTTAAAACAGGCTGAAGAAACTTATCCCGGGCTTGATATAAGAGTTTCTAATATACTTTATGAAAAAGATCCGTTTGGGGAAGTTAATACTTTGACTCTTTCTATTTCTATAACAAATATGTCTGATAAGAGTTTTTCCGGCATGGATTTGGCACTGGTAAATGACTATAATACAGTTTTCAATCCTTCAATTTTCGGTGAT
>CAMTNN010000206.1 GCA_947073895.1 uncultured cyanobacterium | reverse complement strand
TCGACTTCTCTTTTTATGCCTTCTGCACCTGTATTTGAGTATCTTTCATCAGCATGAGGTAGTAGTAACCCGAGCATATTGTCTTTCACTTGTGCTCTTAGAACCGGTGATATTATAATTGAACCTTTTTCGCTTCTTAAAGCCAATTCCATTAAGCTTTTTAAAAAATATGCCGTATCAGCGTAGCTTACACCTTTAATAGCTTCTGCAACATCAGGTATTTCTGTAATACCATCCTGCATTGCCTTTATCAGAATGTTAGAACGTTCGGTTTGTTCAAGAGCGGCTTCTTGTCCTTTTCCTGTTAAAAGGTAATTAAGCATACTTTCTCTTGCCTCTATTCTATGTTCACGCATTTCCTTTGCGGTATTTATTGCAGTTTCAGGCATAACTGTATCGATTTCATCAATTGACTTGACTTTAGCCATTGATTCGTATCTTCTTAGCTCCATAAGTTTCTTTTCGCGTTCATCTATTTCTTTATTTTTATCCTGAAGGGCTCTTCTGAATACACTTGCAAGACCTTCTTCAGCATGTTTAACTTCCTCTTGAATTCTTTTAGGAGCTTCTTCACGCATTTTTTCAAATTGTTCTTGTATTGCCGTTTTTTCTTTTACTTCATTAATAAGTCCGTTAACAAAAGAATCAAATATATCATGAACTCTTCCTGAATCTAAGCCTACAAAACCTTTTGCTTCTTTCATCAACGTATCAGTAAATACTGTACGTTTATCCTGTGTAATTTGTCTTACGTATTTGTCTCCGATTACGCCTCGGAATGCAATGTTGTTATTAATTCCGTTCATAAAAAAATCCTTCCTTTTGTATAATAATAACTTAAAACTGCTAAAAAATAAATTTGCTATTTGCAGTAAAAATTTTTTTATAATAGAATGAATAAGGTTTATAGGGGTATTTTAGGAGATTATTATGCTGCAAAAGAGTGTGGATTTTATTCGTAGTAAGATTGCTGACTTTCAACCGGAAATTGGTATTGTACTTGGCTCAGGGCTTGGTGAGTTAGCAGATGAATATTGTGAAATAGCAATTCCTTATTCTGAAATACCAGGATTTGAAGCTTCTACTGTTTCAGGGCATAAGAGTAGACTTGTTTTTGCAGAAATAAACGGGAAAAAAGTTGTAATGATGCAGGGTAGATTCCACTATTATGAAGGTCACCCTATTCAAAAAGTTGTATTTCCTATTAAAGTAATGAAAAAACTCGGAGTTAAAACTGTTATGCTGACAAATGCAGCAGGCGGAGTAAATAAAGCATTTAATCCATCCGATTTAATGATTATTACAGACCATATTAATCACATGAATGTTAACCCGCTTATTGGACCGAATGATGATTCAATGGGCGATAGATTTCCTGATATGAGTGAAGTTTATTCCCCTGAACTCGTTGAACTGACTAAAAAAACAGCTTCAAAACTTGGTATTGATGTTCAGGAAGGTGTTTATATGGCATTAACTGGTCCTTCTTATGAAACTCCGGCTGAAGTTCGTATGGCAAGAGTTGTCGGAGCAGATGCAGTAGGCATGTCCACTGTTCCGGAAGCGATAGTTGCTAAATGGGCGGGGATGAATGTTATCGGTATAAGTTGTATTTGTAATTCGGCAGCGGGTGTAAGCACAGTGGCGCTTTCACATTCTGATGTAATCCATGCGGCAAGTGTAGCTAAAGAAAGATTTATGGTACTTGTTAAAGAGGTTGTTAAGGCTTTATGAGGTTAGATAAGTTCTTAAAAGTATCAAGATTAATTAAGCGCAGAACCGTTGCAAACACTGTTTCTGAAATGGGTAGAGTTCTTGTTAACGGGAATCCGGCAAAACCTGCTAAACAACTTAAAGTGGGAGATATTATTGAGGTTGAATACTCTAATCGTACTGAAAAAGTTGAGGTACTTATTATCCCAACTGGAAATGTAAGTATTCAAGACTCGTCTACATTGTATAAGGTTATTGAATAATGCACGAAATATTTGTAAGTATGAATAATTGGTTTCAAACAATGGGAGTTCAGGGGTTAGCAATTAACTCTTGTATTGAAAGTTTCTTTTTAGTTCCGCCTCCGGATTTTCTTTTGATAGCAATGGATTTGGCGAAACCGGAAAAAGCACTTTATTATGCAACTGTTTGTACAATAGCTTCTGCTCTAGGTGGTGTAATTGGTTATTTAATCGGGTTGTTTGGCGGAAGACCTGTATTTAACTTTTTATTTAGAAAAAAACGTGATAAATTAGATGCAGTTGAAAAAATGTATGCTGAATACGGTTCATTTGCGGTCTTTTTTTCAGCTTTCACTCCAATACCTTATAAAGTATTTACAATTGCAAGCGGTATTCTTAAAATGAATTTTATTAAGTTTTTTATCGCAAGTTTTTTGGGGCGTGGTGCAAGATTCTTTCTTGTTAGTTTAGTGTTAATGTTTTTTGGCGAAGCAGTTAAAAAATATTTGGAGTTGGTAATTTTAGCTGTAAGTATAGTTATAGTTATTTTCTGTGTAATAGTTTATAAAAAGGTGAAGCATCATGGGCGTGATTAATGAAAAATTTACGATAAATACAGAAGGTATGAACGATATTATTGATATTACAAAACATGTTCAAAATTGTGTATATCAACATGCCCTAAAAGACGGTATAGTGTGTGTGTCGATACAGGGAAGCAACTCTGCTGTTAC
>CAMTNN010000205.1 GCA_947073895.1 uncultured cyanobacterium | reverse complement strand
AGTTTTTAACCATACAGTTAACTAAAACCGAATTTGGCGCAATTTTATATTCTAAAAGCCGTGCTCTTCCTTCTGCAAAGTTTTCAACATCAAGAGCTTTTGCAACAGTAATTATTCTAAAAATTTCCTGAGTCAGCAGTTCTTCCGGCCAAATAACAAAATCTACATAAAAATCAGCGTTAAATTCTGCATCTTTAGTTATTTTCAAAGATTCTTTATATTCTTCTTTTCTTACAAAGCACATTGTGCAAACCTGACTAAGACGTTTGGCAGTAAGACATGCAACAATGTTAAGCTCGTCGGAAGCGGTGCATGCTATAAAGACATCTGCTTTTTTTATGTCAGCTTGTTTTAAAATTTCTACACAAGATGCATTCCCATCAATAAAGCTGATATCAAGCTTATTGAACGCATCAATCTTATTTTTTTCATCATCAATTACTGTAATATCGTTGGCTGTGAAAAATTGGGAAGCAATCATTGCTCCAACTTCGTTTGCGCCGAAAATAATTATCTTCATGTACTCAATTTAACTTCAAAATAAAACTTTAGTCAATTAATTTACATTTATGCCCAACTTGTGGTATGATATATTTTGTAAAAGAGAGACTTTAATATGGCATATAAAATTCTATCTAAAAAAGAACTTTGTCCTAATCAATATGAAATCGTTATTGATGCACCTTATGTTGTGCGAAATGCGCAAGCAGGACAGTTTATTATATTTAGAGCAGAAGAAAATGGTGAGCGCGTACCTCTTACTATCGCAGATGTTGATAAAGAACAAGGTACATTAACCCTTGTGTTTATGGCTGTTGGTTATTCAACAAAAAAACTTGCAGAGCTTAATGTTGGTGACGAGTTAGTTGATTTGGTCGGCCCATTAGGACAACCTACCCATATTCAGAATTATGGAACTGTGGTATGTTTAGCAGGTGGCTATGGCGCTGCACCTTGCTATTTGATAGCAAAAGCCTTTAAAGAAGCTGGCAATAAAGTTTATATGGTAATGGGTGCAAGAACCAAAGAACTTATTTTCTGGGAAGATAAAATGAAAGATGCTTGTGAAGAGTTGTTTATTACAACTGACGATGGCTCTTTGGGCGAAAAAGGCTTTGTAACTCAAGTTTTAGAAAGAATTATGAGTAACGAAACAGTTAATTATGCAATAGCGGTTGGCCCGATGCCAATGATGAGAGCTGTGGCAGAATTAACTCGTGATAAAGGAATCAAAACAGAAGCCAGCATGAACCCTATCATGGTTGATGGAACGGGTATGTGCGGAGCTTGCAGGGTAACAGTAGGCGGAGAAACAAAATTTGCCTGTGTTGACGGCCCTGATTTTGATGCTCATCTTATAGATTTTGACGAAGTAATAAATCGTTGTAAAATATATAAGGATGAAGAGAGAAAACGCAGTGAAAACTGTAATTTATTAAAAATGGCAAATAATAATAAATAGGAGATAATGAATGGCAGACAAATTTATACCTTTATGCCCTCTAATGAGCGTAGGTTCACAAGTTGAAATCGTATGTATGCAAGAAAACTGTGCTTGGTACTTGAAAAACTACAAGATTTGCTCGGTATATATGATGGCACACAATTCTATGCTAGATGTTCAAGCTAAACAAAAAGCAGCAAAACAAGGGTAAATATAATTAAGCCGGATTTTAGCACCGGCTTTTTTAATGGAGGATATAATGAAAAATACAGTTGTAATTGGAGCTCAATGGGGAGATGAAGGCAAGGCAAAAATCACTGATTTGCTGGCTCAAAAAGCTGATTTGATTATAAGATATCAAGGCGGATGTAATGCAGGCCACACTGTCGTTGCAAATGGAAATACCTATAAATTCCATTTGATTCCGTCAGGAATTCTATATGGGAATAATACATGTTTTATCGGAGCAGGTACTGTTATTCACCCTGAATCTTTTGAAAAGGAAATGAATGAGCTTAAAGCACAGGGTGTGGATTTTAAAAACCTTAAAATATCTCCGCTAGCTACAATTACAATGCCTTATCATATAGAAGTTGACGGCTGGTCGGAAGCTAATTCCGGCAAAGGTAAAATTGGTACTACAAAACGCGGTATCGGGCCGACTTATACAGATAAGATGGCAAGAGTTGCATTTAAGATTCAGGATTTGTATTCTTATGAAGCTTTAAACGAAAAACTTGATATGATTTTGCCGATTAAAAATAAAACATTAGAAAAAGTTTACGGAATTGAACCATATACAAAAGACTGTATTATTTCATTATGTGAAAAATATGCAGAATTATTCAAACCTTATGTTGCTTTTGATTGGCAGGATATGCTTAACCGTCATAAAGATAAAACAATTCTTTTTGAGGGTGCCCAGGGTGTAATGCTTGATATTGATTACGGAACATATCCTTTTGTTACAAGTTCTAACCCTATTGGCGGCGGAGCAGCTACAGGCAGCGGTTATGGGCCGACTATGATTGAGGAAGTTGTCGGGGTTTCAAAGGCTTATGTTACAAGAGTCGGCGAAGGGCCTTTTGTAAGTGAATTAACAGACGAAGTCGGCAAAAAAATTCAGGATATCGGTCACGAATATGGTGTAACAACAGGTCGTCCGAGACGTTGCGGCTGGTTTGACGCTGTTATTATGAAGTATGCAGTGTTGGTTGGCGGGATTACTAAGGTTGCACTTACTAAA
>CAMTNN010000204.1 GCA_947073895.1 uncultured cyanobacterium | reverse complement strand
AATTCTTCCGCTCAAGTTAAAAAAGTTGTGGTAAAAATCCCTGTATAACTCCGAATATTGCCGCAACGCCCAGATAAAACAGCGGGTTAAGCTTTTTGTGCAGACTTATCAAAATTAGCACGGCAAGGAACATTATGTTGTATAAATTGATGTTTTCGCCAAGAAAATTGTTGATAAACATATTCACTCCGACTGCCGCAAGAAGTCCGCAGCCTAGAGGTTTCAATACATAAATTATCGACTTTACGTATATATTTTCGCTGAATTTTCTGAGCGCTTTTGAGATCAAAACAACAAATACAAGCGATGGAAGTGCGATTGCTGTTGTAGAAACGAGCGAACCGATAAGTCCTGCCGTCTTGAATCCTGCAAATGTTGCCATATTTATCCCGATTGGCCCCGGGGTTATTGACGAAATCGCAATCATATTGCTTAAATCGTCGAATGTGTACCAGTTGTAAGTATCAGAGATGTTATATAGAAAAGGCAGTGTTGCATACCCGCCGCCGAAAGAAAATAATCCGATTTTAAAGAATTCTAATACAAGATGGAGATAAATCATTTTCTTACCTCCGCAAGCTTTTTATATCCGACTCCAAGTATGGTAAACAACAATATTGTTTGAATCGGAGATAATTTGAAAATTAATAACGTTCCTAAAGTTAGAACAAAAATTGTGTAAAAATACCAATTCTTGTTTGATTTTTGCCACATTTCACGAACTGTGAGCATTATTAGAGCAATAACCGCAACTCCGACTCCCCACAGTGTGCCTTGAACGTAAGAATTATTAACCATTGAGCCCAGAACTGATGCCAGTAAAACTATACACCAGAAAGGAACAAAAGTTACACCTGCCATTGCAGTAATAGCACCCCATTTCCCCCTTAGTTTGTATCCGATAAACATAGAAATGTTTGCGGCAATAATTCCGGGAAGTGATTGCGATAATGCAAAATAATCAATCATGTCGTCGTGTGTGACAAGATTTCTTTTTTCTACAAATTCGCTTGTCATAATCGGCAAAATTACATAGCCGCCGCCAAGCAGAATTGCCCCTATTTTTACGAAAATTAAGAACAGTTTGAAGAGAGACATTTTTTTAACTTTCTTCCAATCTTATTAATTAACTTTTCATCCTCATCAGGTGTAAATCCTGTTGTTGTAAGATAATTTCCTACGATAGTAGAGTCAACACAATATGTAAATGCTTTTTCAATAGTTTCAGATGATAATCTTGCTTTTTTTCCGCCTGCAAGACGAATAGAAGCATTCGGGCAAGCTATTTTGAAGATTGCAAGAGTCCTTAGAATATTATCTTCATCAATTTTATCAATATAACCCGCAAAAGGTGTGTTTGGAATCGGAGTAAGAATATTAACAGGAATACTTTCAGGATTGATTTCCGCAAGCTCAAGAGCCATTTCTATACGCTGCTCTATAGATTCCCCCATTCCTATAATTACACCGCAGCAAAGTTCCATTCCGTATTTTTGAACAAGCTTTGCTGTATTAACTCTATCTTCATAAGTATGAGTTGTGCAAATTTCAGGGTGATATGATTTGCAAGTGTTAATATTGTGATGAAATCTTACTAATCCGACTTCAGCAAGTGTTTTAGCTTGCTCTTCATTTAAGATGCCAATACTTGCACAACTTTTAATACCTTCTGAGTTCAAAGCTTTGATCATTTCAAGCATTCTATCAAAATCACTCTCGTCAGGAGTTTTACCGGATGTCACAATCGCAACTCTGTCAGCGCCGTTTTTAACACTGTCACGAGCTGCTTCCATAACTTCATTTACACTCATTAAAGGATATGATTCAATTTCTGTATTGTAATGTGAGCTTTGAGCGCAATAACGACAGTTTTGTGAGCATTTTCCGTTACGTGCGTTTATGATTGAACAAAATTCAACTTCATCTTTTAAGTATTTTTTAGATTCGTTTAATAGTGAATCCAAGTCCATGTTATATAAATCTAATAATTCAGCTTTAGTATACATTATATTTCCTTTCCTAACATCCACAGGTTAATCCTGCGCATAAATTAATTGATTGTCCGGTTACGCCTTTGGCATCCTCTGATATAAGGTATTTAACCATGCCGGCAATCTCGCGCGGTTCCACAAAACGTCTTTGTGGAATGCATTCAATAATTTCTTCTTTTGTGAATTCTCCGTCTTCAGCAGATGAGTTGCCTAATTCTGTATCAACCCAGCCCGGATTAATTGTATTAACAGTGATTCCATATTCGGCAAGTTCAAGTGCTAATGCTTTTGTTGCTCCTATTAATCCTGATTTTGTGGCAGAATACAAACTTGCATTTGCTTCGCCCATTATTCCGCTTATAGAACCAATATTAATAATTCGTCCGAATTTTTGTTCTTTCATATATGGAACAGCTTTTGATATTAAGTATAACGGTGCTTCAAGGTTCAAGCGCATAATATGCTCAATATCATTTATTCTAACTTTTTCAATTGGGGAGTAAATATATTCACCTGCATTATTAATAAGGATATCAATTTTGTTATCTTGAATATATTCTCCCAGTTTTTCCATGCCTTCAATTGTTGCAAGGTCGCATACACAGTAATTTTTATATTCTTTTAAAAGATTTGATTTTATATTTCTGTCTTGCCTGAGCTGAAGGAACACCATAAACAGAAGCGATTGCCGCCGCGATAACAGCCGCGATTTCTTCTTCGCTG
>CAMTNN010000203.1 GCA_947073895.1 uncultured cyanobacterium | reverse complement strand
AAGAAGTCATATTATTTGTAATGCGTTAAATAGCGTTTTTGAAAATTTTTAAGCTTAGAATGAATGTCCAAATGCAGGCATATAATTCCATAGCGGGGTGTATGATTTGATTTGGAAAAAGTTTGAAAATATTATAAAAAAAAAATATAATGAGATTGTTAAAAGGCATAATGCTTTATCAATAGAATTTACAATTAAAGTTAAACAGAATTCAAACCTAGAAAAAATTATTGAAGAGGAAGATATAATAATTAAAAATATTATAGAAATTATAAATAAAAATATAAAAAGGGAGAAGCTATGGATAGAATCAGAGATAGACTTATAACAATAATACTTATTTTAAAGCTCTTCATCTTGCTTCTGCTGAAGCAAGATTCAATGGTATGGTTAATAAATTCGATTTGCACAAAATTACCTCAGAAGATACTCTTTATTTGGAGAAACTGCGCAATGGCATTAATCTGAGAGAGCTTATGCCTAAACTTCGAGAAGAAGATTATAAACTTTGGGAGCAAATTTTGAGAATGACTTTGTCGACATCTGATGAAACTATTTTGCTAACGAAGGGTGATAAGCCTTGTGGGGCGTTAAAATATAAGAAACAATACAATGACTATGCAGTACAAGGACGTGTAACTTGGCCAATTGAAGCAGGCAAGAAAGAGCCTTTTGCTGGGAAGGTTCTTGTAATGGAATTGTTTCGGTTGTTTATGAATGATAATTCAAAATCAATAAGAACATGTGTTGTCAGAAACAACTCTTTTAATACTATATCTAAGTGTATGGAAATGGGCTTCCGTTCTTGTGGCGGGGATAATTATAATGAATTAATGTCTGTGACAAGATCTCGTATTGAACAGGTTATGGATAAATTTAAAGATATAATAATTTTTAAATAATAACCTTATACATTTCCTGTAGAACTATTTCTATCATCTTCCAATTGTCTAAGTTGACGAGCATCAACTTTTTCATCGGGAGCATAGTTTGTAATTCTCGGCACATCAATATCAACGTTAATATTAGCATCCACCATTTCTATTTCTGATTTTCCGAATTCTTTAATTTTGCCGTCTTCAAATTTAACTGAAACAGCATTGTTTAAGAATTGAATCATGCAAACTTTGCCTAAGCCAGCCGGAGTCATAACTGTAGAGCCAACAGGAGGCATTCCTTTTGCAGCTTCTATGTAATTTGAATATTCGTAAGTAAGACAACAAAGCAGGCGTCCGCAAGTTCCTGAAATCTTTGATGGTGCAATTGGCATTCCCTGATCTTTAGCTAGCTTTACGTTAATTGATTCGAACTTTCTTAGATAGGAAGAGCAACAGAATGGTTTTCCGCAAATACCTGTTCCATCCATAATTGATGATTCGTCTCGAACTCCGATATGACGCAAATCTATTCTCATTCGTTTAAATACTTGAGTTAAGTCTTTTAGAAGTTCTCTAAAGTCAACTCTTTCAGGAGCTGTATAATAAAAAGATATTTTTCTTCTGTCGAATGTTAAACGACATTGAACAAGATTCATTGCAAGTTTATGTTTTTTTACTAAATCTTTGCATTTGAAAAACGAAGTTACTTCTTCTTTTTTTATTTCTTCATAAATCATCATGTCTTCTTGCGTCATAACACGCAAAAATTCAAACGGTTCAGGTGTTTTTTTTGAATCCTCAAAGAGCTTCCCGATTTCAGTATTCACAAGAAAAGCTTTAAGTACTTCTTCGCCTTTGTCTGTGCGTGCAAGTATTAGTTTTCCATCTAAATTATCAAGCTCGTTTGCACCTTTTAGTGGAACGAAAGTGTTTTTAAGGTATTTAACCGCGTATTTTATCATAACTTTCTTCCTTTTTAAGTTTTCTGTTCATAAGCTTTGATAAAACTTCCTGAGGCGTAATGTCTGTGTAAACGGCTTCATAAATAGCACTTGAAACAGGAACTTCTAATCCTAGTTTTTCGGCTAAATCACAAACAGCTTTTGATGTTTTAACCCCTTCTGCTACGGAACCTAATTCAGCCAAGATATCGTTAATTTTTTTACCTTGACCTAACATAGAACCAACTGTATAGTTACGAGACATTGGGCTTGAGCAGGTTGCAATTAAGTCCCCCATGCCTGAAAGTCCATATAGAGTTGACGGGTCTGCGCCCAGTTGAACACTTAATCTTACGATTTCTGCCATACCGCGGGTCAAAAGAGTTCCCATGCAGTTGTCACCAAGGTTCATAGAATGAGCAAATCCTGATGCTATTGCAATAACATTTTTGAGGCTTCCGCCAAGTTCTACCCCGATTACATCGGAGTTTGTATATAGTCTGAATTTGTTAGGAACATTGCATGCTTTTTGTACAAATTCAGCAACTTCCATATCTTCACAAGCTACAGAAGCTGCTGTAGGTTTTCCTTGAAGGACTTCTTTAGCTAGCGTTGGGCCTGATAATATTACTACTTTTTGTTCCGGTAAAACATCTTTTATAACTTCTGACATTCTCATAAGAGTATTTAGTTCAAGTCCTTTTGAAGCGTTTACAAGAGGAACTTCAGGGTTAATACCTGCTGCTTTCAATTGCTCACAAACAGGTCTTACACCGCCTGTTGCGACAACAGAAAGAATTATGTCAGCACCATCAATAGCTGCCTCCCTCCGTGCACTGTCCAGGCCCTCCTAAGTGGGCTTTCCCTGCCTACCTCCCTAGACCGGGCCTTCAGCCCTGCAT
>CAMTNN010000202.1 GCA_947073895.1 uncultured cyanobacterium | reverse complement strand
TAGGATTTTATTAATCGCAACTGCAATCGACATGCGTTTAATAGTTCCAGGTGCATAAATTACCTGTTTAACTTCTTTTGAAACATTATAATTCATTGCAGTTTTCTGCTTTGAATAGTTTAAATTTCTGCGGTTTACATCTGCAGTATTTGGCACATTATTAGGGTTTTCGTAAGTTTCTACTTCTGTTTGTGAACTTACTAAAACACCTTCGTTTTTATCATTAACAGGAATGTAGCTTTCAATAGTTGCTTTTGCTGAATTGAAATCAATATCGGCATTAACTTGTACTGAAACATTTCCTTTACCTACGATTTTTTCCAGAACCTCAGAAACTTTTTTAGCTGTCTGTTTTTCAAGATTAGACTTGAAACTTTCCATATCAGTAGAGTTTTTAGAAGTTTCATCTGATAAAGTGTTTCCGTTCTGGTCGGTTATAAATACCTGCTCGGGAGTCATTCTCGGAACAGAATATGCTACAAGGTTTTTGATAGCCTTAACCTGTCCGCTTTTTAGTTTGTATCCCGGCTCTAAAACCAACATAACTGATGCGGTTGGTTTTTCATCATTATCTTCAAAAATAGAACGTTCAGGCTCTGCAAGTTGAACTTTTGCAAATTTAATACCCTGAATTTTTTCTATAGCACGGGTAATTTCGCCCTGAAAAATTCTTTGTTTTGTTAATTTGTTTTTAAAATCTGTTGAACCCAGTGACATATCATCAAGAAGCTCAAATCCACCGTCACCGTTTTTAATTAAATCGTTTTCGGCAACAAAAATACGCATATCATCTCTGGTATTAGAAGGAACTAAAATAGTCTTTTTATCCTCTGATACCTTATACTGATACCCGTTTTTCTTCATATTTTCAACGATACTTATCGCATTTACTTCGTTTAAATCTGAATATAGTACAACCCAGTCCGGTTCCATTGCTTTAGAAAGGAAAAATGTAGCCGCAACAATTGTAACTACAATTAATCCGAGCATACCGAGTTTTTGCCCCTCATCTAAACCGTTCCAGAGCTTTTTAACATCATTCGCTAATAGTGCAAAATAATTATTTTCCATTTTTTAACTTTACTCCAACCTTCTGCTGAGACTATATTGTTGTCTGCAGAACTAATGTGCTAGCCTTTACTCCCCGCGCACAATCTATCACTATAAATAATAACCCATAATCAAACAAACATCAAATTGTTAATTTTTTTAACATTTGGACGGAGCACATTCCATATAACTACCAGTTTTTAGTTATGATACTTTGTCAATGTTTCCTTAACCATATTTACAAATGTTGCCTGATTGAATGCGTCTTTTTGGATATATCCTTCAATGTGAACCTGTTTAAACAATTTCATAGCACTTTCTTTTGATTGAGAACTCATTACAATAACAGGAATATCCATATACATTTCATCATTCTTTAATTGTGCAACAAACTCACTTCCGTTTATTTTTGGCATATTTAAGTCTGTTAAAATTAAATCGTAATGTGTTAATTTTAACTTAACTAATGCTTCTGTAGCATCAAGCACAGCATCTACCATATATCCGATGTTTAAAAGAATATTTTTAATCATTGTTCTTGTTGTCATTGAATCGTCAACAATAAGAATTCTTTTATAAGAAATAATATCAGATGTCATAAGCTTAGGGACTGCAGTTGTACTTATTGATTTATTAAAATCATGATGCAAAATATCTTGCATATTTAAGATTAAACACAATTCTCCTGAGGCAAGGTTTGTAATACCAGATATATTTTTAACCTTGTAAAGCGGTGGTGATAATTTTTTCTGTAATATGTCCTGGTCGCCTAATAATCTATCAACAACAAGCCCGATGGCTTTATCATCAGATTCAATGATAAGAATAGTTTCTTTTTCTCCTCGAGGAGATAATTCCAAGCCTAAAATATCCGCAAGATAATAAAGCGGAAGAACCTTATCATTATATACAATTGAATGTGTTCCGTTATTTGTTTTAATCTCATCTTGCTTTTTCAAGATAAATGTTGTAATCATCTGAATCGGAATTGCAAAAACCTGTTCAGAAATTTTAACCAGAAATACTCTTAATGTAGTTAATGTTACAGGGATTTCTATATGTACGCAGCTGCCTTTGCCGAACTCTGAAATTACCTTAACCTTGCCGTTAAGCTGCGAAATTTTTGTTTTTACAACATCCAATCCGATTCCTCTGCCGGATATACTTGTAATAGAATCTCCGGTCGTAAATCCCGGCCAGAAAATAATATTCATAATGGCTTCATCTGACATAGAATCAATATCTTCCTGTGTCAAAAATCCGCGTGAAACAGCTCTGTCTTTGATTTTTTCAAGATTGAAACCCTGTCCGTCATCAATAACATCAATTATAACGGTATTATCATCTTGCTTTGCCGACAAAAGTATTTTACCTACAGGACTTTTACCTGCAAGCATTCTGTCTTCTTTTGATTCAATACCGTGGTCGATTGCGTTACGCAAAATATGAATGAGCGGAGTTTTGATTTCTTCAATAATCTTTTTATCTGCGCAAGTATCTTTACCCTCAATTTCGAAATCAATATCTTTGCCTTTTTCTGTGGCGATATCTCTTACCATTCTTGTGAAGGAATTAAATACTGTTGAAATTGGCAGCACTCTTATGTTTTTAACCATTGATTCCATTTCGTCAATGATTAATCTCATTTTCATATCGTCTTCTTTTGAAGAGCGA
>CAMTNN010000201.1 GCA_947073895.1 uncultured cyanobacterium | reverse complement strand
AAATATGCGGATTTTTACGGTTTCCTTTAACTGTAATATCAATATTTCCTTTTCCGTAAATATCCATAATTGGAACCGGGCCGACGACAAAATTAAGGATTTCGTGAAGCGGATTTACAACAGTTTCTGCAACATGCAAATCAACGCTTGGTGTACTTTTTATTGTCATATCAGCATACTTGATATTATATAATTCCTGTGAGCCTTTTACCCAGACTTTTTCACTTTTGCCTGCCGGAACGAATACATCAAAGAATGCGTATTTACCTGTGAGCTTAAGCTTTACTGTTGCACCTTGAGTTGTATTCGGAATTGGCTTTGTAAGAATTCCGTTGCTTACATAAATATCACCGATTACGTCAGGCTCAGGCATTCGTCCTTTTACAGACATATTTGCTATAACATCTCCGTAAAATTTATATTTTTTGAGCTTGTAAGTATCTATTTCTTCTACTTTGAAAGCCGGTATCAGTGCAATAAAATCTTCAATTTTAGAAGGGTTTACTCTGATATTTAAGTCAACAGTCGGCATTGCATTTCCAAAATAGTTTTTAACAATACCATCTAAGGATGCGTGTATGTTTTTTGATTCGATATCAACATATTCCAGTTTGATATATTGGCGTTTAATATTAAATTTTGATTTAATATTCATTGTGCTTGGAAAAGTAATTGTTTTAGCAGAATCTTTCATAACTGCTGAACAATCTTTTAGTTCAGTTACAAGTTCGCCTTTATTCGCACTTACATTGATAATCCCTTTTAACTCTACTAAATCATTTGGCAAATAGTGTTTAAAATAAGCTTTTAATGGGGCAATATCAAAATTAGAAACATTTACTTCAAAAACGGATTTTTTTATATCATTGTTTTTAGGAAGGTATAAATTTATATCCGCTTCGGAATGATTTCCCTGAACTTCGAGGCTGCTGTCGATATTAAATCGGACATATTTGTTTTTTGTTTGGAATAGGAAATTTTCTCCTGAATAAATAATTGGAGTATTAATATCTTTTTGAGTAAGCTCTGTTCTGAATTTATCTACTCTTATTGAATTAAATGTAATTTTTGTGTTTTCAAGCTTTTTAAAGAAATCTTTATCAAGTTCCATATTTTCTTTTAGTGAAGTATGAAACTTAATACTATCAGCAGCAATCGAGTTGATATGAACTCTTCCTGATAAAAGAGGGAGTAACCTTAGTTTGATTTTAAAATTTGTTATTTCAGCCTGGGTATTGTCGCTTTTGGATTTTAAAGTGATTTTATCAGCACCGAATTTGCTTGTTGGTATCGGATAAAGTCTTGTATAAGGATTTTCTAAAGAGATTTCGTAATTTGAATTATGAGAAAAATTCTTGCATAAGACTTTTGCTGTGTTTGTTATAGCAAACGGCAGAATCCCCATCCAAAATATATAAAAACCTATTATTATAATAATGTATTTCTTTAGCATTTTAAAACATTATATAATAATAATCAGAATAAATATACTAGCTATTTTATGTATAAGTTTGTTACTTGTAAAAAAGATATTTATATTGTACGCTATTATAGAAGGGAGTTAGGAATGAAAACTTTTGACTGGGACGATAGCTACAGTGTTAGAGTTAAAAAATTTGACGATGAGCATAAACATTTGTTTGAGATTGTTAAAGATTTATATCAGGCAATGGAACATAAAGATGACAGATTGGCGCTTGCTATGATTATAAATGATTTAATTCGTTATTCTAAAGAACATTTTTCTAATGAAGAAATTACTCTTTTGAATACTCAGTATCCTAATTATGAAAAACACCGTAAACAGCACAAATTGTTTATAGAAAAAATAGAACAGCTTGCAGCTGATTATAATTCCGGCAATCATCTTCTACATTTTGATATGTTACTTTTTTTGAAAAATTGGGTTCTGCAGCATATATTAGTTGCTGATAAGCACTATGGTGATCATTTGAACTCTAATGGTATTTTTTAACAAGAAATCAACTACTTGGCGGATTTATTTTGTCTGAAAGATAGTAGTATTAGGGTATGGACGTAAATTATAACGAACTGATGAACGAAGCGAAGGAAGCTTCCAAAAATTCATACTCACCATTTTCAAGATTTGCAGTTGGTGCTGCTGTTTTGGCATCAAGCGGAAAAATTTACAGAGGATGTAATGTTGAAAATTCATCTTTTGGTTTGACCAATTGTGCTGAACGCTGTGCAATATTTAAAGCAGTATCTGAAGGAGAACGTGAAATACGTGCGGTTGCGATATATTCGCCTAACGCAGATTCATGTTATCCTTGCGGAGCTTGCAGGCAGGTTATGTTTGAGTTCCAAGGTGATGATGAGGAGCTTGAGGTTATTACTGAAAATCTGGGTCAGCTTGATATTAATAAATTGAGTTACTTCCTTCCTTGCGGTTTCAGAATTTAAGAGATATGTATATTTTTGAAGTTTTTATTAAATGGCTTAATAAAAGACAAACCAAAGAGCAAAAGTCTGAAAAACCTGTTTATACTGATGTTGATGAGGCTTTAACCTGTGAACATAACTTTATGCCGGTAGATAGTACCGGAGAAGTTTTGGCTTGTACTAAATGCGGGTTTGTAGTAAAACATAGAAATCAGATTCACAAATCTAATTAAAAGGATAATATATTTATGCAAAAATTTTTGGATTTTATATCGTCAAAGAATTTTAGAAATGCTGTTTGTTTTATAGTATTTACTTTTCTT
>CAMTNN010000200.1 GCA_947073895.1 uncultured cyanobacterium | reverse complement strand
TAAGCTGGTAGACAAAACCTTTGAAGATTACCTGAAAAAATAAAATGCCGATCTTACGATACGGCATTTACTCACATTCTTTTAATATGGAGAAAATAAAGAAAAGAGATTATATTTTATATATTCCATAATATACGTTTTCAATATCACTTATAGCGTTATTTTGTTACATAAATTAATAAATCTTTACAAATTATGGCTGTAAATATTGTATTTATTGAATTATTTTTGTTGTATAATTATTGGAGAATTGTTAAGAAAAGGGGATGTTTTATGATAAATGTAGCTGTTTGCGGTGCCAATGGAAAGATGGGACAGGAAGTTGTTAAGGCTGTAAGTGCAGCTGAGGACATGACCGTAGTTGCTAAAATTGATATTTTAAATGGCGAGTTTGCTACGATAAAAGATGCTAAAGATTCTGTAAAAATTGATGTTTTAGTTGATTTTACACAGCCAGCATCTATTTATGAAAACGCTCTTTACTGTTTAAATAATGGGATTAAAACTGTTATCGGGACAACGGGGCTATCTGACGAACAGATAGCGGAGTTAAAGAATCTAAGCGAAAAGAATAATACAGCATGCTTTATCGCACCTAATTTTACAACAGGAGCAGTTTTGCTAATGGAATTTGCTAAAATTGCTTCAAAATACTTTGATAATGCTGAAATTATTGAATTACATCATAATCAAAAAAAAGATGCACCATCAGGTACGGCGGTTAAGACAGCTTTAATGATGAGTGAATCAAATGAAGACTTTACAACAGGGAACTGTGCTGAAAAAGAAACAATAGAGGGTTCTCGCGGTGGAGTTTCTTATAATAATATTCATATACATTCAGTAAGAATGCCTGGATATATGGCTTCACAGGAAGTATTATTCGGCTCAACAGGACAAATATTAACAATTCGACACGATTCAACAAACCGTGAATGCTATATGCCGGGAGTTTTGATGGCAATAAAGCATGTTATTGATAAAGGCGGATTTGTTTACGGTTTAGAAAATATTATGAACTAAATATTACGGGAGATAAGATGAGAAAACCAAATATAGCTATTTTAGGCGCTACTGGGGTAGTAGGAAGAGAAATTACACAGATTACAGAAGAATTGGGTGTAGAATTTGAATCAATCAAGTTTTTATCAAGCGCGCGCAGTGCAGGCTCTAAGATTGAATTTAAAGGAAAAGAATATACTGTAGAAGAAGCAACTCCTGATATTTTTGAAGGAATTGATATTGTCATGGCATCTGCCGGCGGATCTACAAGTCAGAAATTTGCTCCTGAGATAGTCAAACGCGGCGGAGTGATTATTGATAACTCTTCAGCTTTTCGTATGGAAAAAGAGGTTCCGCTTGTTATTGCAGGGGTAAATGATGAGGATTTAAGATTGCACAAAGGGATTATTGCGAATCCAAATTGTTCAACTTCTCAATTAATGCTCGTTTTAGAGCCATTGAAAAAATTTGGTATCAAAAGACTTATTGTTTCAACATATCAATCGGTTTCAGGCGCTGGTTTAGCGGCTATTAATGAATTGAGAGATGATACAAAAGCAAGATTAAACGGAGAAGAGTTTGAAAATAAATGTTTCAAAAAACCGATTTCGTTTAATATAATTCCGCAAATTGATGTATTTTGTGAAAACGGTTACACAAAAGAAGAAATGAAAGTTGTTAATGAAACAAGAAAGATTTTACACTTAGATGATAGTGTAAAAATTTCTTGTACTGCAGCGCGTGTACCTGTATTTAGAGGTCACTCCGAAGCGGTTGATATCGAGTTCGAGGAAAATGTTGAACCAAATGAAATTCGTGCAATTTTAGAAAACGCATACGGAGTCAAAGTAATTGATAATCCTGACAATTTTGAATACCCTACAACACGTGATGCTGACGGTGTTGATCCAGTTTTTGTCGGCAGAATCAGAAAGAATTTAGCATTTGATAATGGAATTTCATTATGGTGCGTTGCTGATAATTTGAGAATCGGTGCAGCGTTGAATACTGTTAGAATTTGTAAAAAAGTTGTTGAAATGGAATTATTCTAACATATTCTTTTGAATAATAAATAATAGGTCGGGTTAAAAGCCGACCTATTATTTATTATAATATTTAAGATGAACCAAATGTTGATGAATAATCATCTGATTTTGGTTCAGTTTTTTCAAGTTCTTTTTTTGTTTCTTCACGAGATTTTAGAGTATCTTCTTCTTGCTCAACAAGCATTCTTGTTTCAGCATCAAGATAATTTAATTTACCTAAAATTACATCTCTTTTTGCTTCAAATTCGCCATTTTCAATCATTTCTTTTACAAGCTTAGATACAGCTCTTGATGATTTGGTGCTTTCACCTGTAACAAAGGCTTCATAAACTTCATAATTTTTAGCACAAAATTCTTGCTCTGTCATCCCTTCTTCAACAAAAAATATAGCACTCGTTTTTTGTATCATTTCACTTTTATCAATTTTTGTTGCTGAATCACCTGCTTTGTTAGAATTGTATTCATTCCATAATTCTTTTAAACCGTTTGTCAAGTTTTTACGAGTTTTCATATACTCATCATTCATTATATTGTGAATATTGCCATAACCATTAACACCGTGCACATTTTCTCCTTTCGATTAAGTTTAGTAACTTTATATATAACGACACAATTTTACAAAACTTAATATTAGAGTTTTACGAGTGTTTATATTAGAATTAAAAAAGAAAGAATGGGTAAGCACCCACCCC
>CAMTNN010000199.1 GCA_947073895.1 uncultured cyanobacterium | reverse complement strand
AAAGCCTATAATCGCTATTTTTTTTGTTTTTATAAGTTCTAGGTCAATATCTTTATCAAAATATATTTTTAGTTCACTCATTTTTGAATTGCTCCTTTTTATAATTTTCTATTTCTTGTTGAATCTTAGCTCGTTGAACTTCTTTTGCTGCTTCATAAGTGATTTTTTGTTCAGGGGTTAAGATATTATTAATAGCTTTTTCTTGCTTGTGTTTTATTTTAGAAATTCTGTTTTCAGTTGTTTTAAATTCTGCTTTTACTGCATCAACTTGTTCTATTGTACAACTTCCACTTTCTGCAATTTTATTTAGCTTGTTTATATATAATGATATTTCTTTAAGTTCAGGTTCTAATTGACTATAAACTTTGTTATCAATTTTTGTTATGGAGTCTTTTTGTTTTTGTGTCAGTTCTAAATTTTGATACACAGCATTTCTATGAGTCTTGAATCTTGTTAATAATTCTTCGGAAGTGATATTATTTTCTGCTATAGCAATTTGATTTGTTATCAAAAATAAACTAATTAAACAAATAATTCTTTTCATAAAATCCTTCTTTATAATTTAAAGGGGCTTACAAGCCCCTTATTTTATTCTTCGATTAATGATGTTTGCTCTCCGGCAGGTTCTTGCATTTCTTCTAAAGTGCATCCGCCTGAAGGAGTTGTATTGTCATCATCTTTATCTGTATTTACAATTTTATTAACAGATACTACTGTATCATTATCAACAAGGTTTTGAGCTCTTACACCTGTTGCAGGTCTTCCCTGGCAAGAGATATCGCCGGCTTTGATTCTTGTAACAATACCGTTTGCTGTAACCATCATAATTTCATCTTTTTCTTCAACGATTGTTAAAGCAACTAATCTTGACATATTTGATTTAAACTTAGTTGCAATTAAACCGATACCGCCTCTGTTTTGAGAACGGAACTCAGATAGTTTAGTACGTTTACCGAATCCGTCTGAAGTAACTACAAGTAAGTCTGCGTCATAGTTTCTTGGAACAATATCGCATCCGATAATTGTATCAGCAGCACGAAGCTTCATTGAATTTACCCCTCTTGCACTTCTGCCTAAAGGTCTTAAGTCTTCAATCGGGAATCTAATTGCCATACCGCAAGAAGTACCAATAATGATTTCATCGTTTGGATTAGCAAGTTTAACCCAGTTTAATTTATCATTTTCTTCTAATGAAATCGCGATAATACCGCTTCTTCTAATACTTGAGAAATTATCAAGTTCAATTCTCTTAATGTAACCTTTTTGAGTTAACATAATTAAATTCAAATCATGAGAGAAATTGCTTACAGGTACAACAGCTGTAATTCTTTCTCCCTGTTCAATAGGAAGAACGTTAACAATAGGTAAGCCTTTAGACTGTCTTCCGCCTTCTGGGAAGTCATATACGTTTAAGCTGTAAACAATACCTTTTGATGAGAAGAACAATACTTTATCATGCATCATAGCTGTGAAGAAGTGTTGAATATCATCATCATCTTTTGTCTTCATGCCTGCTTTACCGCGAGTTGCACGGTTTTGACGTTCAAATGTATCTAATGAAATTCTCTTTAAATATCCTTGGTGAGTAATAAATACAGCCATTGGAGTGTTTGGAGTCAAATCTTCAATTGTAACTTCACCCTGTTCAGGAAGAATTTGGGTTCTTCTGTCATCGCCGTATTTTTCTCTGTCTTCTAGAAGTTCGCCTTTGATAATATCAAGAACTTTTTGTCTGTCAGCAAGAATTTCTTCGTATTCTGCAATCTTTTTAAGAAGTTCATCATATTCGTTTTTGATTTTGTCTTGTTCTAAACCTGTCAATCTTCTTAATTGCATTTCTAAGATAGCATTAGCCTGATCAACATCAAGCCCAAATTTGCTCATCAATCCAACGCGAGCGTCATCAGTTGTTTTTGACTTTTTAATAAGTTCAATGACTTCATCTAATGAGCCTAATGCGATTAATAAACCTGCTAAAATATGAGCACGGATTTTTGCTTTCTTCAAGAAGTAAATTGTACGTCTTGTAACAATTTCAACCCTGTGTTCAACAAATTCATTTAATACTTCATACAAGTTTAACAATCTTGGCTGTTTACCGCATAGCGTAACCATATTAACACCAAATGTTGTTGCAAGCTGAGTATACTTGAATAAGTTATTCTTAACAACTTCCGGCTTAGCATCACGTTTAAGTTCAATTACGATACGCATACCGTCTCTGTCTGACTCATCACGAAGGTCTGAAATACCATTAATTCTTTGTTCTTTAACAAGGTCGGCAATTTTTTCAATCAATTGAGCCTTGTTAACCTGATAAGGAATTTCAGTAATGATGATTGCAGTTCTTGATTGACGTCCGTTTCCACCAGGAATTTCTTCAATTGTAGCAACCGCAGACATTTTAATAGAACCGCGGCCTGTTTCGTAAGCCTGTTTAATATCGCTTAATCCGATAATTGTAGCTGCTGTAGGGAAGTCAGGCCCCTTAATATGTTCCATTAATCCTTCGATTGTGATTTGAGGATTGTCAATCAATGCAATTGTGCCATCAACAATTTCTCTTAAATTATGAGGAGGAATATTTGTTGCCATACCTACTGCAATACCTGAAACACCGTTTAATAATAACATCGGTAGTCTTACAGGAAGAACAGTAGGCTCTTCTAACGAACCGTCAAAGTTTGGCCCGAAATCAACTGTTTCACAATCAATATCAGCTAACATAGAAGTCGTAATCTTATGC
>CAMTNN010000198.1 GCA_947073895.1 uncultured cyanobacterium | reverse complement strand
TATCAAAGCCGGATGTTTTAGACCTGTAACACTTTCTCCTTTCCCTGAAAAGAGGATTGCAGAACTTGCAAAAAAAGGCAAAGATTTTGCTGTTGTTGAAATGAACATGGGGCAAATGTTTAAAGATGTAAAATGCGCTGTTAACGGACAATCTAATGTAAGTCTTATAAGCAGACCTGTTGGTGAATGGCTGAGTGTTGAAGAAATTGTTTCAGCAGTAGAAAAGGAGGTTCGTCATGCAGCAAGTGTTTAGCATTCCAAAATCTATGAAAAAAGATTTTAAATATACATTTTGTCCCGGCTGTGACCATGGTGTTGCGGTAAGATTAGTTGCGGAACTTCTGGACGAAATGGGTTTACAAGAAAAAACTATCTGTTCAACATCAATCGGATGTTCAGTATTCTTATACGATTTTCTTAATGTTGACTGTATTGAAGCTCCACACGGCAGAGCTTGCGCTTCAGCAACCGGCGTAAAAAGAGCTAATCCTGACAAATTTGTATTCACATACCAAGGGGATGGTGATTTTGCTTCAATCGGCTTGGCTGAATCAATGCATACAGCACTCAGAGGAGAAAAAGTTTCTGCTATTTGCATTAACAATACGACATATGGTATGACAGGTGGACAAATGGGCCCTACAACAATTATGGGGCAGGTTACAACCACATCACCTAACGGCAGAAATGTTGATTATAACGGTTATCCGATTAAAATTGCAGAACATATTGCGTTATGTGACGGAACTGCTTATTCAGCACGTGTTGCATTGGATACAATTCCTCATATTAATCAGGCTAAACAAGCCCTAAAAAAAGCATTTGAGGTTCAAGAACAAGGACTCGGATTCGGGTTTGTTGAAATACTTTCATCTTGTCCTACTAACTGGCACATGTCTCCGGAGGATGCTCATAAAAGGGTTAAGGAAGAAATGATTCCTGTATTCCCGCTTGGGGTATTTAAAGATATAACGACTCAAGAGGGGTAAATAAAAACGCGCACCAACCGGTAGTCCGTTCTAAAGGAGCACGGACGAGACAGACTTCAGGTTGGTAGTTACGACAAAATGTGCTCCGCCCAAAGGATTAAAAAAATGGAAAAGAATTTTATAATAGCAGGTTTTGGCGGACAGGGAGTTCTTCTTGCAGGAACAATATTAGCTAACGCATTTATGATTGGCGGGAAAAATGTTACCTGGTATCCTTGTTATGGTGCTGAAATGCGTGGTGGAACAGTTAATTGTGAAATCGTTGTTTCGGACTCGGAAGTAAGTTCGGTTCATAAACAAAATACCGATTTTGCGCTTGTATTAAACCAGCAGTCTTTTGACAAATTCGTTCAAAGAGTTAAATCCGGTGGAACAATTATTGCAAATTCAACTCTTGTTGCAGAAACAAAGCCAAGAAATGATATTAACTACGTTTTTGCACCAATGACAAAAATCGCTAATGATTTAGGTAATGGGAAAGTTACAAATATGGTTTCTTTAGGAGTGCTTTCATCTGTTTGTGACTTAGTAAAACAAGAATTTCTTGCAAAAGGGGTTGAAAAAGTTCTTGGAGAAAAGAAAAAACAGTTCTTACCACTTAATATGCAAGCTTTGGAATTAGGACGTGATTGCCTTGCTCAGGCAAGATAATCAAGAATAGCACCGCCGATTTCTTCATTAGGGTCAAAAGGACAATCTTTTGGCGGATTAATGGCGTTTTGAATAAGCATTACACAAAGCGGGCCAAACGCATCCGGAACTTTTATTTTACGATAGATTCCAGCCAAAAAAGTCTGAATATTTGGGGATTTGGTATTATTATACTTTGATAAAGTCGGATATAAGGAGTCAATCCCTTGTTTTCCATTATCGAGCATAAGATTAAGAGAATATAAATCCTCCAAGACTTCAGCTTCGGATTTCGGATTTTCAAGAGACTCTTTAATCTCATCAAGATTCGTTTTTAATCTTGACTCATCAAAAATGCAATAATTTCTTGTTTGATTCGGATACGATACACTATTTATCATATCTGAATTCTATACTAAAAGAATAAAAAATACAAAGCACCCAGAGCAAACGCAGGAACAAGAGGTAAATATAGAGGGCAAGGCTCTTTTCGCAAACCTTTTAATATAAGATAAGAAAGAGCAAGACCGCTTAAAGCTACAAGAGCCAATGTATAGTAGTTTTCCCATACCAGCTTAAATACAAGAACTGAAACAGTAAACAATATTGAAAGAATACAAACCCCTTTATGATTGTTTTTATATTGATTATACAAAAATACGGGCACAGTAAAAAACATTGAAGCCACAAGTGTATACAAAAGCACAGGTGTCAAATTTGACAATCCGAAACAAGCACCAAGAGCTCCAGCTACGTAAGTATCAGCTTCTCCAAAAGCCCTGTCTTTTGTAAATAAATATCCCAGTCTTGCAATTAATTCAAAAAACACTACCGCAGCTAATACACCTAAAACAGAATCCCAGCTATGATTATAGGCAAGCCCGATAATTCCAAGACCGATTGCAATATTACAATCAACAAGTTTTTCTTTCAAATCAGTTACAGTCATTATTAACAAACAAGATACTATTATTATTGAAAAAAGCGTTTTAATAGTTAGTCCAAAAGCTAAATAACACCACAAATACAGGCACATTGTAGCAAGTTCGATTAACGGGTACTGAATACTTATTTTTTCTTTGCAAAAAGCACATTTACCTCTTAAAAATAGATAAGAAAGCACAGGTATATTGTGC
>CAMTNN010000197.1 GCA_947073895.1 uncultured cyanobacterium | reverse complement strand
CTGCTTGAGCGGTAAGCTCACCGTCTTTGAGTGCGCAGGTGAATTCTTTTATTCTAACCGGATTTTTATGCACAGTAAGAAATTTTTCGGGTTTAACCAAAAAGTTTCCAATAGCTTCCAGTATTTGAGCTTTTCCCATGTTTTCCTCGATATTTATTTCCCTATAGTTATAAAGTTATTTTTGTTACATTAATTGCGTATTATGTAAAATTATGTAACGTAATCAATGTTTTTGTTATAATATAGTCAAGTTAATAAAGGAGAAGTTATGCTAGAACTATTGAAAAAGAGTGCTATGGATCAATCCAGAGCTATTCAGAATAAAGAAGTTTCAGCTGTAGAGCTTACAAAAGCTTCACTGGAAAGAATTAAATCTATTGATGAAAAATTAGGTGCATTTAATTCGACAACAGAAGATACAGCATTGGAAACAGCTAAAAAAGTAGATGAAAAGTTGGCTAAGGGAGAAGAATTACCGCTATTAGCAGGTGTTCCTCTTGCGTTAAAAGATAATATGAATCTAATTGGTTCAAAAACAACTGCTTCAAGTAAAATTCTTGAAAACTTTGTTTCTCCATATAATGCGACTGTTACGCAAAAATTGTTGGAAAATTTGGTTCCGATTGTAGGTAAAGCTAACTTAGACGAATTTGCGATGGGTTCTTCTAACGAAAACTCAGCATTCAAAAAAGTTCATAACCCTTGGAATCTTAATAAAGTTCCGGGTGGTTCATCAGGCGGTTCTGCTGCTTCTGTAGCTTCTTGCGAAGCAACTCTTGCTTTAGGTTCAGATACAGGCGGAAGTATTCGTCTTCCTGCAAGTTTCTGCGGTATTGTAGGTATGAAACCAACTTACGGTAAGGTTTCAAGATATGGTTTGATTGCGTTCGCATCATCTCTTGACCAAATTGGGCCATTCTCAAGAACAGTTGAAGATTCAGCAGCATTATTAGAAGTTATCTCAGGTTATGATAAACATGATTCAACATCTTTAAAGTTACCTGTTGAAAATTATAGAAATTCTTTAAACAACGATATTAAAGGAATGAAAATCGGTGTTGTTAAAGAGCTAATTTCAGAAGGTCTTTCTCCTGACGTTGAAAAATCTATGCAAGCTGCGATTGAAACTTACAAGTCATTAGGTGCTGAAATCGTTGAAATTTCATTACCAAACTTAAAACATTCAATTGGTATTTACTATATTCTTGCAACCGCAGAATGTTCTTCGAATCTTGCAAGATTTGACGGTGTAAGATACGGTCACAGAACAGAAGATGCTTCTAATCTTCTTGAAATGTACTGTAAATCAAGAGCAGAAGGTTTTGGGCCGGAAGTAAAACGTAGAATAATGCTTGGAACGTATGCTTTATCATCAGGATATTATGACGCTTATTATAAAAAAGCTCAACAAATGAGAAGAGTTGTAACAGAAGATTTCTTAAAAGCGTTCTCTCAAGTTGATGTATTAATTTCACCAACTTGTCCTAATACCGCATTTGATTTAGGTGCAAGAACAGAAGATCCGTTAGCGATGTATTTAACAGATATTGCTACAATTTCAGCTAACTTGGCTGGTATTCCTGCAATGTCTATTCCTGCCGGATTTGACAGTGATGGTATGCCGATTGGTTTGCAGATTATGTCTCCGCAGCTTACTGAGGCTAAGTTGTTTAATGTGGCTTATAAGTTTGAGCAAGAGCACGATTATTATAAACAACTTCCAAATATATAAATAAAAAAAAGAGGGTTAAAAACCCTCTTTTTTTATAGCAAAAAAAATATTTACAAGTTTTATGTAAGTATGATTTACTCTAAATTGAAACAAGCATATATACCTGTAACGGTAGAACGAACAAAATCAACCTATTTGCCATATTGGGGACAGTTTACAACTTATATGGTCAAAGATGGCAAAATTCCTGTAGGTCGTGTTGATTTAAGAGATATTTTTGAGGGGGTTAATGTAGAATATATTGTAAATATGAATCCTCAATTATATTCCGGATTTGGTACTATTGCTGACCAGATTGAGGTAGAACATTGTTTAAAAAGAAAAAACTCTTTTTTTCAGATTTTGTCGAATGCATCTTTAAATTCTCATGCACTTCATTATTTGCGCGGTAAAAGATTTGTAAGAGAAGAAGATAATGAAAGAGTTAGAAAAATTATTGAATCAACTCCGCCCGGGCAAAAATTTGATACCAAGGCAATGTGCAATGTTCCTATGTTTATGCCTCAGGAAATGATAGAAAAGTATTTGGAAATAATTAAAAAGTGTCCACTATTAAAATAATTAGTTGCTTTTTCCGGCTCTATATCCACAGTAAGAATAGATGAATGGTAAAGCTTTTTCTAATTGCAAATTTTTAGCAAATGGGAATTTTGCAAGGACAAGTACGCCTAGCATATCATCAAGGTTTGCAAGAGAGTCTTTTAAATCCAGTTTTCTGTCAGGGTATTTGTCATGAGGATCACATATGAGGTTTGAAACAGATGCCGCTCCGTGCATACCGATTAAAAGAGCGCCTGTGATTGAGGCAATTTTAGCAGGAATATTATTGATTTTTGGAGTTGTTTCACAGAGTCGGATTGTTGCGCCGGTAAGCCATGTCGGGATTGCGGCGTTTAAAAATTGGAAGAGACCTTCTCTGGCTTTTGCGGAGTTTGTTTCTTTATCGTTTCCAATCATACCTGCTGCAACACCGCCAAGAATCGGGGTTCCTGATAAAATAAGCATATCGGTTAAACCATATTGCAATTTGTGTGGGTTTTTAATACCCTGTTTT
>CAMTNN010000196.1 GCA_947073895.1 uncultured cyanobacterium | reverse complement strand
ATACATAATAACATCCCCCACTTGAAGAGGGGGAAAAAGCATGCTATAATGCTATTAGATGAGATTGGTGTAATTCAATACATTTTAACAATAATGTAATGAAGCTAATATTCTTAATCTTTTAGAGAATAAAACTCTTGTAACTGTTATCTATTTGGTCTTGTTCAATTCCGATATATCGCAGTGTAACTTGTGGGCTGGAGTGGTTGAATATTTTTTGAAGCATTGCTACATCTTTAAATTTCTGATAATGATGATAACCAAAGGTTTTTCGCATTGTATGTGTCCCAAAAGTATCACTTAATCCGCTTTCTTCGCATGCCTGACGGATTATATAATACGCACTAACCCTATTAAGCCGGTTTTGAAACTTCGTTGTAAATAAAGGCGTGTCTGTCGGTTTTCCCTTTGTGTATTCTGCAAACATTGATAATAACTTTTCGTTAATTGGTATTCGTTTCGGTTTACCGGTTTTTTTTTCTGTTAATTTAATAAAATTCTTACCTTTGACATCTCCTACATTCAGAGATAAAATATCAGAAACTCTTAGTCCGCAATTTATACCTATTGTAAACAATAATAAATCACGCTTATTTTTGCTCAAAATGTCTTCTATTTTACGAATGTCAGGAAGATTTCTGATTGGTTCAACTGTACTCATAATATACTCCTTTCTAACTTTTGGCCGCACTTAATTATTTATTATAAACATCACAAATGTAAAAACTCTTGCGCTTACCGGTTAGTAGATGGTAGTATATATTTAAAATCAGGGTATGGGGACATAAATTATGAAAGAGAGCTTGAAAAATTTTATAGAAAATAAATATACATCAAATTTTATCCTTGCAGTTATTATTTTTAATTCTATTGTTTTGGGGTTAATGACGTATCCTGAAATAATGGCGCGCATTGGGAAATTTCTTTCAGATTCTTGTATTGTATGTGTGATTATATTTACTATAGAGATTTTGATTAAATTATATGTATATGGAAAAAGTTTCTTTAAAGATGGATGGAATAATTTTGATTTTATTCTTGTTGCAATATCGTGGGTGCCAACAGGAGGAATTTTTTCATCATTTCGAGCATTCAGAGTGTTAAGAGCGCTTAGGGCTTTAAGGTTGATTACCCGATTACAAAAACTTAGAATTATTGTGCAGGCAATTATAGAATCTATTCCTAATGTAGGTTGGGCAAGTTTATTATTACTTCTGATATTCTATATCTTTGCAATAATGGGTACTACTCTGTTTTCAGAAGCGTTTCCAGAGTTTTTTGGTACTATAGGGAAAAGTATGTACTCTCTATTCCAAATTATGACGCTTGAAAGCTGGTCTATGGGAATTGCGCGTCCTGTGATTTCAGTTTTTCCGTTTGCTTGGGTATACTTTATTTCCTTTATCTTAACATCTTCTTTTATTGTAATGAATGTTATTGTTGGGGTCGTTGTTAATGCTATTGGTGAGTTAAGCGAACAAAATCGTAAAGAGCAGGAGTTAAAGAATATTCAAAATTCAACAGATTTGGAATTAGAATTGAATAAGTTAAAATCCCAAATCGCCGTGGTTGAAGCTCTGCTTAAATCTTAATAATAAAAACTTTTCCGCCATTTGACTAAAAACGAGATATCTACGTTCAGAGAGCAATTCTCTATTTTATAATCAAAAATACGATATTATAAGAAAGTACTCGATATTGAAACAATGTTTTTTAACTGCGTAGGAGAAATCTTCCAAGAGTATGGAGAGTTTTATTGTCTGTTTTTATACATAAGATTTAAAGACCAAAGTTGAAATTCTCTTTCTTCAAGCAAATCTTGTATAATTTCATTTTTATACTTACTTTGTACTAGCAAGGTTGCTAAATTTGTTTTATATCTATTCCAAGCATTTTGATTTTCAAGAAGAAGTTTGTATTTTTCTTTAGGTATTACTTGGATTAGAAGGTGGTTATACTAACCGTAAAGATGATTTAGGTGGACCTACTAATTATGGAATTACTCAGGATACGTTTAATTCTTGGCGTAAAATGAATAATTTGCCATTGGGCTCTGTAAAAACTGATTTGACCAGAGAGGAGGCTAGAAATATTTACTACAATATGTATTGGAAAGAATCGGGTGCAGATAAGTATGCTGATCCTAGAGATGCAATGGCATTGTTTGATATGGCTGTAATTTCTAACCCTTATGAAGCAAAACGTGTATTTAAACAAAGCAATGAAAATTTCTATACGATGTTAGATAATCGTCAAAAATATTTTGACGATATTGTTAAGCGTTCACCTGATCAAATGGTGTTTTACGATGGTTGGAAAAATAGACTTAAAAATCTCGAAAACAATGCGAATAAAATGATAAATGAAGGATTTTATACACCGCCATATTACAATGAAATTACTCCATTTGACAAGGGTTATAAAGGAAATTTACAACCGGTTGGTGATATTCCAGATAGAGATGCTAAAAGAAATAAATATCAATATAACCGCAATAAAGCCATTGAAAAGGGGTACATTAAAATATATCAATGGATAACTTTAGCTCTGACTACAAATCTAAGACTGGTTATAACCTTGCTCAAAACGGAGAACCTTATTTTAAGCGTTCGATTGATGACTTGGCTCCTTGGGAAGTAGACGAATTCTTGGATAGATATATTTAATTTTTACAAATAGAGCGTTTGAAAGTCTTTTCAAACGCTCTATTTTATCCAATCTCCTCTACTCAAATTTCAAACAGAGAATTTTGGGGTAAAATCTCTAAAAATAGGCAAAATTTTTTAACGGAGAATT
>CAMTNN010000195.1 GCA_947073895.1 uncultured cyanobacterium | reverse complement strand
TTCGTTAATTGAGGTACAAATACATGCCGGAAAACCACTATAACCTAAAAAAGTAGGAATCGCCTTATTTTCTTTAATAACTTGCATTGCGATATTATCTAATTCTTTTGTAGAAATTCCCGGTTCAACAACTTCTTTCATCTTTTTATGCACAAGCGCAACAATGTGCCCCGCATGTCTCATTCTTTTTATTTCGTCACGTGATTTTCTATTAATCATAAGTACCTCAATTCTTGACTTTATTTTAGACTCAAAGCAGGTTATTTTCAAGTTAAAATAATTTTAAAAAAATTACTTGACATTAAAAATTGATTTGATAATATAATACTTGTGACAGGCCCCCATCGTCTAGAGGCCTAGGACAACACCCTTTCACGGTGTAGACAGCGATTCGAATTCGCTTGGGGGTACCATATTAAAAAAGGAGCCGATAAGGTTCTTTTTTTTTGAATTTTATAGGTACACTATGAACAAGCGAATTTTACTTATCAGACTTTCTGCAATGGGAGATGTAATCTTCAACATTCCGCTTGCGAATATTTTAAAAAATAACGGATATGAAGTAACCTGGCTTGTAAGTGAAAAGGGTTATGGTGTTGTAAAAGATAATCCGGCTGTCGATGAAGCAATTCTGGCGCCTGTTGAGAAATGGAAAAAACAAAACTTTTTCAAAAACCTTAAAGAATATTTACAAATTATTAGATATTTACGCTCAAAACATTTTGATATCGCAATAGACACACAATTATTACTAAAAAGTTTCATTTGGACTGTTTTATGCGGAGCTAAAAGAAGAATCGTATCAAAATCTGCTCGAGAATGCGCAATTTTCGGCGGAAACGAAGTTATCGGAAAACTGGCAAATGATTACACAACACATGCAGCTGTCAGTTATTTAAAATTTGCAGAACACTTAAACCTTGATACAAAAGAAATTAAGACATCACTGCCTCCTGCATCCAAAGAAATCCAAGAAAAAATCAATGATTTAATAAAAGATTTGGATAAGTCAAAACCCATTATCACACTTGCACCTGCAACCACCTGGGTTACAAAACATTGGAATAAAGATAATTGGAAAGAATTAGTTAAAAAACTTGAAAACAATTATAACTTAATCTTTACAGGAACATCAAAAGATATTGAACTTATTAATTACATTTCAGATGGAAATCACTTGAATCTTGCAGGAAAAACAAACCTTTTAGAACTTGTTGAACTGTTTAGACACACCGATTTATTAATTTCTCTTGACAGCGGCAGCACACATCTTGCATGGGCGTCAGGACATCCAAAAATAATTTCAATCTTTTGTTCTACTCCTCCCACACGCTATGCACCAATAGGAACAAGTGATAAATATATTGCGCTAAGCGGAAACTTAGCTTGCCAACATTGTCACAAAAGAAAATGCCCGTTAAAAACAAATGAATGTACAAAATACCCTCTTGTGGAAGAAGTTTTGAGTGCTGTAAAAGAATTAATTTACAAAAAGTAACATTCTGGCAATTTTTGACCTCTAATTGACTTTATATAAATAGTTAGGTTAGGAAAAGGTCTATTATTGTGAACTCTATTAACGCAAATATTAATAGCAAATATAACTTACGCACACCTTTTAAAGCAAATGCTCAACAAGAAGAGGTGCAGATTCCTGATTTATACTATGTTACTGAAAACGGATATGAACAAAAAAGTTTTAAAGAAACCGTAAAAGAAGCTGATATGATGGGTATGGTTTACCCATGGATTGCACATCCGCTGTTGATGGTTGGAACTTGTGCAGGCCTTGCTTACGGTGTTGATAAATTTTCACAAGCCTGTGGTGGAGAATACGAAAAAAGCTTACTTGGCAAAGCTGCAAAGTTGGGTGACAAAATCCATAACTCAACTGCTGCACAAAGCAGTTCGGCAAAAACAGTAGCTGGCTGGTTTAACAAAGGAAAAGAAAAGTTTAATAACCTCACTAAAAACAGCGATTTACTTAATGCAATAAGAACAACACCATCCAGACCGGAATGGGGGTTTGTTAAAGATGAGTTATTGAGTCAGGAACAAAGAGTTGTCCATGAATTTACAAAGATTGCCGATGAACTTCAACTAAGCGGAGAAACTTCTTCATCCGGCGGAGTTTTTGGAATGTTTGGCGGTGGTTCAAAAAGCGGAGGTATCAGACTTAAAAACTTAGCTTTAACAAAAGAAGAAAAACAACTTGTCAGCAGTATTACAAACGAAGAAGAAGCTGTCAACAAAGTTCTTTTAAAACGTTTGGGCAGAAGCGATGCAGAAATCGAACGTATTATAAAACTTGGTGAAGGTGCAACACCTGCTGTTAAAGAAGAAATCTTGAAAGAAATGGGTTTAACAGCAGAAAAACTTGAACTGATTAAAAAAGATAGTACAGGTCAGTACATTAAAGAAGTAAAAGCTGCAGCAGAAAAAGTAAAAGGCAAAGTCTGGATTGGTGCAGGGAATTACTCTTGGATGGGACCGGTTCAACCTTTTGAAAGAAGAATCGGATGTGATGAAGTATTTAACAGACTACATAGTTTATCAGAAGGTGCAAACACAGCAACAGGTAGATTTATGTCCAGATTCTTGCAAAGATGCCACAGAGGCTTTACATTCGGCGGCGGAAAACTTGGCGTACTTATGTTTGTAGCTCCGCACCTTGTTGAAACAATGATTGATGCTAAAAAAGCTGATCCGGATGCAAAAGTTGGCACCGTTGCAAACGGTGTAATCAGTGCTATGAGCTGGGTATTTACATTCCCGCTCGGTTTAAAAATTATGCATT
>CAMTNN010000194.1 GCA_947073895.1 uncultured cyanobacterium | reverse complement strand
ATGGTTAAAAACTGTGAATTTCCGAAAGACACCTTAATTGTTGGAATTAACAGGCAAGACGAATTATTTATACCAAACGGCGAAACTACACTACATCAAGATGATAAAGTAATATTTATGGGGCTTTCGCACTCATTAGACATTCTTGCAGGTAAATTCTTTCACGAAAAAGAGTTTGTAAAGAATGTTGCAATCATAGGCGGAGGAAATGTCGGTTTAAAACTGGCTAAAAGTCTTGAAGCCCTAAAACTAAAACTTAAAATTATAGAACGTGACGAAGAGCGCTGTGAATACTTATCTGAACAACTTGATAACGCACTTGTTATCCACGGAGACGGAACAGATATTGAGCTATTAAATGAAGAAGATATTTCATCTTCAGATGTTGTTGTAAGCGTTACCAATAACGATGAAAAAAACCTGTTGTGTTCGCTTCTTCTAAAACAATTAGGAGTAAATCGGGTTATTTCAAGAGTTTCAAAAGACGCGAATGCTCATTTGTTTGAAAAAGTCGGAATCGATATCGCGATTTCTTCTAAAACAGCATCTTTAAACGAAATTAAGAATAACCTTTGTGAACAAAACATTGGTATTCTTGCTACTGTTGAGCAAGGAAAAGGGGAAGTTTTAAGAATTTCACTGGATGAAGACTTTGAACAGATAAGAATTATGGATTTAAGACTCCCTGCCAAAGGAATTGTTGCAATCGTACAAAGAAGAAAACGAATTATTATACCAAATGGTGCAACTCAACTACTGAAAGGGGATAATCTCATAATCTTTACTACAAGCGAAAACGCCCCTGCAATACGAGAATTTTTTAAGGGAAGTAATAAATGAGACCGCAGTATTTAGCATACGCTTTTTCCTTAGCAATGATGTATTTTAGCCTGGTGCTTTTGCTTCCGATAGTTGTTGCTCTAATTTATGGAGAAATGCAAGCTATTTTACCTTTTATCACAGCAGCAGCTTCTTCTTTAATGATTGGAGCTACTTTAAGAAAAATAATTCCTGGAACGTCTGCCATTAAATCAATAAACGACATAAAAAAATCAGAAGGGCTTTGTGTTGTAACATTCAGCTGGATTTTTGCAGGACTATTTGCAACAATACCTTATTTGTTTTTTGAAATAAGCCCAATTAATGCTCTTTTTGAAGCAACATCAGGAATTACTGCAACAGGCGCAACCGTATTTACTCATTATGATTATCCACACGCATTGTTTTTCTGGCGTTCGTTTTCACAATGGCTAGGTGGCATGGGAATTATTGTCCTGTTTATTGCAATTTTGCCTCAGTTCGCTATTGCAGGACGACAATTATTTTTTGCAGAAGCACCCGGACCTACGGAAGACAAATTCACTCCGAGAATTAAAAATACTGCCTCTTCTCTGTGGAAAGTTTATTTTGGAATGACTGTTTTAGAAATAGCTCTGTTAAAATTAAACGGGATGGATTTGTATTTAGCAGTTTGCAACTCTCTATCCTCAGTATCAGGCGGAGGATTTTCTCCTTCTGAAACCAGCCTATTAGGATATTCCAATATCATTCTATGGATAATTTGCTTCTTTATGTTTTTTGCAGGAGCGAGTTATAACTTGCAATTTAGAGCTTTAACAAAATTTAATCCGTTAATATTATTCAAAAACGAAGAATTTAAAACATATTTTGGAATAACAGCCGGACTATCGTTGTTACTGGCAATCTCTTTATTCACTCATTTAAACTATGATATTAAAGAAAGCTTAACACATGCGTTTTTTCAAATTTCCTCTGTAATTTCTACATCGGGTTTTTGCAGTGTTGATTTTGCAAACTGGGATTACACTTCAAAAGCATTACTATTTATTGCTATGATAGCAGGAAGCTGCGCAAGTTCAGCCGGTGGCGGGGTTAAGATTATGCGATGGCTTCTTATTTTTAAAATAATGAAATCAGAACTCGCAAAAGTATTACACCCAAAAGCTATATTTAATATTAAAGTAGGAAATTATTCCGTTCCAAAAGATATTTTATACCAAACCTTGATGTTCGTATCATTTTACCTTGCAATACTTTTCGTATCAGCTCTTGCAGTAGCTGTTATTGAAGAAAGCACAATTATTGGGATTTCAGGTGCAGTTAGTGCAGTAGGAAACATTGGACCGGGATTAGGAACTATTATCGGCCCGCTGGGAAACTTTGATAACTTGCAGCCTCTATCAAAACTAATCTTAATTATTGATATGTATATTGGACGTTTGGAATTAATTCCATTCTTAGTTCTGTTCCAAAAAGATTTGTGGACGATAAAAAACTGATTTATGCTACAATAAAAGTAGTGAGGTAAATTATGTCAATAAGAAAAGTTGTAAGATACGGGGAATCGATTTTAAGAACTCCTGCAAAAGAAGTTCACAAAGTTTCTCAAAAGATAAAAGTAATGGTTGATGATATGCTGGATACAATGTATTCACAAAACGGCGTGGGTTTAGCAGCTCCGCAAATTGGTGAAAACTATAGAGTATTCGTTATTGATGTTTCAACCGGAAACGAACCATTAAATCCAATTGTATTTATCAACCCTAAAATTATAAAAAAATCAGGTGCTTGCATAAGCCACGAAGGCTGTTTAAGCTTTCCTGAGGCATTCACAGACGTAAGAAGATATGCAAATGTTATGGTTAAAGCAATGGACAGAAACGGACGTTCTTTTGTTTTGGAAGCAAAAGACGGAACACTACTTGCTCGTGCTATTCAACACGAATTTGACCACCTTGACGGGGTTTTATTTATTGACAACGTAATCAATAGATTTGAAGCAGAAGAAGTTTTGAAAAA
>CAMTNN010000193.1 GCA_947073895.1 uncultured cyanobacterium | reverse complement strand
TGCCCATTGAACCGCCCATATAATCAAAGTCCATAACTGCTGTTGCAACTTTGTTACCTTCAATGGATGCAATACCTGTAATAACCGCATCATCAAGACCGGTTTTTTTATTAGCTTTTTCTAATCTGTCTTTATAGCTTTCAGTATCAACAAATTCAAGCGGGTCAGTAGGTTTAATTTCAGTAAACAATTCTTCAAAAGAATTTTCATCAAAAAGCTGGTTAATTCTTTTTCTTGCATTTATTCTAAAATGATAGTCACAATGCGGACAAACCATTAAGTTTTCTTCTAAATCTGATTTAAGAATTTGAGAATCACAATGTACACATTTTATCCATAAACTTGGATTAGAATCCTCAATCCCTTTCATTTCTTTAGCTCTTCGTTCAATTTGAGCTTCTTTTCGTTTATCAAACCATTCTTGAATTGTCATATGCTTAGCTCGGCAAAATGCCTTTCCTTTCTTGATTTAAGGCTAAATTCGTGTTCATAAACACTCCTCGACCCTACCCTATTTTACACTAAAAAAACAAATTCGGTAGCGATTGTTAAGCTATCTTAACGTTAACAGATTGATTAATCGTTTGAAAACAGCTATATTATTATTATGAAAAAATTTATTTTAACTATTGCATTAATGGTATTTGCAGCATCTTCTGCTTTTGCGAAAAATATAAAAGTTGAAGCAATGTCGGATTTTTCAACCGAAACCCCACCTTCTGTTTGGAGTGTAAAAGTTGTGGAAGGGTTTACGACAAACGGAGGTTATCCTGTTTATGCGGGTTCTGTTATTAAAGGTAGAATTGAGAATGTAAAAGACCCGAAAAGACTTAAGCGCAACGCAAATTTTACTTTTGTTCCAACTGATTACTTTGACTATAACACCCAACAATGGTTTAAAGTTGAACGTAATATGGAAGCTAAGTACAGTTCTTTATCTGCTGTTGATGCGAAATCTATAGCAAAAACAGGGGCTGTCGTTGTTGGTAATAAATTGCTTGATGGATTCTTTGGGCCTGGTATTGCTCTGGTGGAAGGTGCTGTTAAAAACGAACGCGGAAACAGAGCAAAATCAGCAGCAGTATCTGTTTATGAAAGTACCCCGCTTTCTTATGCAAACAAAGGCAAAGAACTTGTAATTGAACAAGGTCAAGTTTTTGTTATGAGCTTTAAAATGCCTGAGGACTAATTAGCTATTATTCACTTAAAAGTTTGTCTGCAAGAGGTGATTCTACTTTACCATTAAGTGTTTTAGAAACCTTCTTGATGTTTTCTGCCATTTTATCCATTTCAGGAGTCCAAACGAAGTAATCATTTACGTATTTTTCACCTTTTGAAAAATCTCCTTCAATTTGAACACGAATGATTTCTTCAAGCATTTTTCTTGCGGTTGGAACCATTTTGTCGATGTTTATATCTAACTTACCTTCAGGAGAGATTGTTATTGCTCCTTCTTTTATAAAGTAATAGTTCTGCATAACTGAACGCACTCTGTGAGCTTGTGATAAAGTAGGTTTTGACATCATCATATTATCTGTTGCGTAAGTTACAATAATCTGTTCGCGCTGCTCAGGAGTGTACATACCGGCTTCCGTAAGAATATCAACCATAGCAAGAGAAACCATATCAGCTTTGTTTTCTTCGATGATTGATTTGTACTTACCTAACCCTTCTGTGCCTGATTTTGGCCCGAGAGAGTGGCCGTTTTCGTGTCCTACTGTGAACCAGTGGTCAGCTTCATCGTTATAATATTTGTGTAATTCAGGGTTTAAAATCGCATCAAGACGTTTTTGCATTTTTTCTTTAGCATCTTCCGATGTGATAAGACGAATTTGTCTGTGATAAACATTTCTGCGTCCGCCGTCAAGTGTTGATACAGAAACTTTATCATCATTTGGCAAGTTTTCTGCTAAAGTAATTCCTGCACGGAATTCACCAACATCACCTGTGATTGCTACCAAATCAGCGTCAACCATTGTTTGTTTAGCATCTCCACCCGGATTAATGTTTTGGATATATTCATTATTAAACGGCATATTTTGCGCCATAAGTGGTAAATATTGTTTTACTCCCAAAATAGCTTCTGTACCTTTTTTATTAATAATACCTACACGACCTCCGAGAAAATCTTTTGCAACAGGAACGATTCCGTTTTCATCCAATAAAGCTTTTAGCTCAGGGTTTTCATAAACTGTTTCTGTCATTTCATCAGAATAATTTTCTCTTGTAATGGTAAATTCTAGCGGTGTATCCTGTAAAGTTGCCCATTTTTTATCCGCATAACCATCGAGCATAGGATAAGCTGTTCTAAGAGATTTTGCTTGAAGAACCAAGAACTCATTAAAATCAGCATTTGTAGAAACTTCAGCTGCTTTTTCAAGTTCTGATGTCATATAAGCAAAATCATCATGGAATTTGTCTACATAATCTATGGCAACAAGTTCGTTACCGCATCTTTCTACGACGGAGCGCTGATTAAGGATTTTTGCAACTTCATCAACCTTACCTTTTTTAATCATTTTTATTAAGATTTCATGAAACTCTTCTTTTTCTAAATCTTGAGGGTAAATACCTTTACCGGCTCTCATAGAAACTCCTTTTGCAAGCTCAACCATGTGAGATTCTCTATCAAGAGCACAAACACCTTTTTGTCCGTCAAAAAGGATTTTTGTAAGTCTTGCAGTTTCATTGCCTTTAGCAATTTCTTTTTCAAGATATTCTTTGAACGGCAGGTTGTTAGGATTATCCAATTGCATATTAACCTTGTCCAAAACGACAGCAGCTTTAACTAAATGTTTTAAGGCTTCTTTGTCACCGTCTG
>CAMTNN010000192.1 GCA_947073895.1 uncultured cyanobacterium | reverse complement strand
AAATTAATACTTGTCACTAACTGGAATATCGAGATTATCCTCGAGCGTAATTGCAATTTCAGTATATTGAGGGATAACAGCATCTTTGCCTTTTCTTAACAAGAAATATCCTGCAATAGCAACTCCTGCAACAATTGCTCCGACAGCTGCACCTTCAGCATAGTCTTTTCCGTCTTTTGAACTTGAATACCTGTAACTTCCGTAACGTTCGGAATCTCCGCTTTTTAAAACACTGCCCAAAGCAGCACCTACAAGCACTGTTCCTGCAACAGTAGCAGCAGTTGATGCAACAGAGCCGTCTGATGAGACATCAAAATCAACATTTTCTGCATTAATTCTATAAGTTTCGCCCTCCGGTAACACAAGAGAATCAAATCCTATAGTAACTTTACCGTTTCTACCTGCTCTTTCTGCATGTCGGGCTTTAACAATTTTTCCTCGAATAAAGCTTCCCTGAGGAATTATAACAGAATTATTTACAATATAGTCTTCCTTAACCATTACACTGACATCCTGACCGACTTCTGCATAAGCCGTATCAATAGATTCCTGCATATAAACATTAATAGAAGTTCCTTTTGATATTTTTACAATACCGGAATTTAACACCTCTTTAGGAGTTTCTTGAAGAGGCTTATCTACATTATACAAAGTTGTTGACTCATCAAACTGAATATACTGTGCTGCATCATAATAACTGTTGTCCGGCAGTTTAACTTTAATTGTATCGGCATATACACCGTTACAAAAACAAAACATTGATACCAATAATACCGTGCTTAATACCTTTTTATACATTAGCTCTCCTAAAAATTTACTCTTCTCATTTTTTATAACGGCATAAATCATCAAAAACTTTAAAAATTTAAATAAATTTTTACAAAAATTAATAAAGGCAGAGATAAACTCTCTGCCTATCCGATTACCGGTTGAACGAATGTCCTTGCAGCAAGATCTTTATCAAGCATTAATAGAGCTTTTTTATCATCACCGATTAGTCTTAAAGTCGCCAATACTCCACTTACACTTGCTTCTTCTTCTACTTGTTCTTTCAAATACCAATCAAGGAAAGAAAGAGCAGCTCTGTCTCTGACTTCTTCTGCTACATCCATAAGAGCATTTATTCTTGATGTTACAAATTCTTCATGACGAAGTACATGTTCAAAAATTGTTAAAGGACAATCACCTTCAACAACAGGTTTCTCAATAGCTTCAAGCTTAATTGAGCCGCCGCGTTCGTTCAAATAATTAAACATCCCCATCGCATGAGCATGTTCTTCCTGAACTTGTACATCAAACCAGTTTACAAAACCTTGAAGATTTTGTTCCTGAAAATAAATCTTCATAGCAAGGTATAAGTATTCAGAATAAAATTCCTTGTTGATTTGCTCATTAAATGCTTTTTGTAACGTTTCATTAATCATAAAAATTCCTCCAATTTCTGCAAAAATTATAGCATATAAAATATTTGTATTATAATTAAACTTGTATAGATTATTTTATTAAATAAGGAGGAAACATGGAATGTTTATTGAGTCTGATTCAGCCTCATGCTTTGGTTGTTTCAGCAATTATTCTCCTTGTAGCATATTTCTTTATTGCTACAGAGAAAGTACCTAAAGTTACCGTTGCACTTGTTGGTGCATCTTTAACTTTATTATTAGGTTTATTAGGACAAGCACAAAAAGTTGATGGGGAGATGAATCCTTATTACTTTATTAATTATGTTGATTTTAACGTAATTTTCTTACTTGTTTCAATGATGATTATAGTTAGTATTGCAACAAGAAGCGGAATGTTTAACTGGGTTGCTAACGAAATGTTAAAGAAAACAAAGGGTCACCCGAAGACAATTCTTTGCTGTTTAGCAGTTTTTACTGCAATTGCTTCTGCATTTTTAGATAACGTAACAACAGTTATTCTTATTATGCCTGTAACTTTTGCTATTGCAAAAGAATTGGATATTAACCCGATTCCTTTTTTAATCGTTGAAATCTTAGCATCAAATATCGGTGGTACTGCTACTCTTATCGGTGACCCACCAAATATTATTATCGGCTCTGAAGCTGGTCTTTCATTTATGGACTTTATTAAAGAATTAACAGGTATTGTTGCAGTTATTTTAGTAGTAGTAATTGCCGTTATGACTTTCTGGTTCAGAAAACATCTTCATGCAACAGAAGAACACATGAAAAAAGTTGTTGAAATGGACAACTCAAAAACTATTAAAGACAAAAACTTAATGATTCGTTCATTATTAGTATTGTTACTTGTTATCTTGGGTTTTGTAACTCACGATATTACACATATTCAAACTTGTGTTTGTGCAATGGCAGGTGCAAGTATCCTGTTATTGTTTGAAAAACCAACCGATATTCTTCACGATGTTGAATGGAGCACAATCTTCTTCTTCATTGGCTTATTCGTAATTATCGGTGGTTTTGAAAAAGCAGGCGGAATTGAACTAATGGCTAAATGGCTTATTGATATCACACACGGTTCTCAATCATTGGCTTCAATGGTTATCTTGTGGGGTTCAGGAATGTTGTCAGGTATTATCGACAACATTCCTTATACAGCAACAATGACTCCTATGATTGCTGAAATCTCTGCAACCAAAGGCGCTGAATTTGCAGCTCCAATGTGGTGGTGTTTATCATTAGGCGCATGTTTAGGCGGAAACATGACTATTATCGGTGCAGCTGCTAACGTAATCGTTTCTGAAACAGCAGCAGCAGAAGGACATCCGATTAAATTTATGCAATTCTTGAAATATGGTGTTGTAGCAATGCTTATTTCGCTAGTCTTAAGTACCGGATATGTTTGGATAAGGTTCTTA
>CAMTNN010000191.1 GCA_947073895.1 uncultured cyanobacterium | reverse complement strand
CTTGACAAGGGATTGCCTGCGGGAGTCTGCGAGATATGCGGAAAAACGAAAACACCTCTTGCTAAATCATAACCGGTTAGACTAATCTCTGCTGTCTTGATTTCATCATCTTTCGTTTCTGTGGTTTCATCATAAAAATCCTGTTCGTCATGGATGTTTTCACCCTCAGTCGGGAATGAAACAAGTCCCTTGATATCAAATGTTTGGATATCATTCAACACCGGATGTGTTTCAGCCATCTTTTTGATAATATTCTGCATCATGGCTGTCGGAATTACTGCACCGTTATTTGTTGATGTTGTCGTTCCAGCTGTCGCATTTTTGAAATCTAAATTGATTTTATCAAAGATTTCCTGTTCTTTATCGTCAAGCGCCGCACCAAGTAAGAATTTGCCAAAAGCAGACTTGTAAACATCTTCTTCGCTTTTTGGCTCATTAATAAATCTTTCGCCCTGTTTAAAAGTTTGTGGTGTACAATTTTCAAAATCGGCAATACTACGTTTATCTTTTAGCGCATTTAAATTAGCCTGAGCGCGACAAGAATTTTCAAAATCTGTGTCAAGTGTTTCAATTTCTTTTTTCTTGTTTTCAAAATCGCTGATTTTGTTTTCTACAATCAATTTGTCTGCCTCATTTAACAAGACAGTTCTTTTTTCCAAGTATTCTTGTTTGTCCATTTTCTTTAGACTCCTTTCATTTTTAATAGTTCTAAACTACATTTACATTGGACTTTTTTATTCTCTAAATTTTTAACGAGTTTTTTCGGTAAATTTTTGCAATCTCTAAAACTCTCACCGATATAAGCTACGACCTCAAGTGAATCAGTAACAGTTATATGAAAATATTGAGCGGCCTCGACACCGGTAAACCATGTGCCGTCACCGTTATTAGCATTCATAAATTCGTTTATCTGTTCTTCAGTTACACCATCTTTAGCCTTTGCAAGGAAAGTATTTACCATTCCAGCCTGCATACCGTCCATAATTTTAATTCGTTGATTTAAAACATTTGCATTGCCTTTCACATTAGCAATAGGCTTATGTACCATCAAGTAAGAATTAGCCGGCATAAAAATTTCATCGCAACAAACCGCGATATATGCGGCCATACTTGCCGCGGCACCGTCAATAAAACATCTTTTCTTGCCGTTATAATTTTTCAGCGTGTTACCGATTGCATAACCTGCGACAACAGAACCGCCGCAAGAATTAATATGTATATTCAAATCTCTGCCGCCAGCTTCGGTCAAAGCATTCCTTACATCAATTGGGCATACATCTTCTTCCTGCCATTTTGAAAAAGAATCGCCTACAATATCACCGTAGATTTCAATATCTACGCTATTGTCTGTATAATTTTTTATTTTAAAAAATGAGTTCTTATCCATTATCTTTATTTCCTTTATTGTTATTAACAACTGCCGTATCTAATCTTCGTATAGGATTGTCACCGCCCTCAATAGGAGCGAGATTTAAAGTCGTTCGCCATTCGTTCGGCGTCATTGAGCCTCTATCTACCATCTGAACAAGATTCAATCTAGTTGCCATACTTGCGCAAGCGAGCAATGTTCCTGATAATATAATCTTGTTGCCACAGCTTCTTTCGCGTCTTGAAAAGATTTTTCTTGTTAATTCTTCACCAAACTCAATGGCAAAAGGTTCAATCTCGCCCTCATAATAGGCGTTCCACTCATCTTCTGTATAACTTCGCTGAATAATTTTTTGATTTACACCGAAAAAGTTATAAATCCGTTGTGTGGTCTTTTCCATCTGAGAACTATTTGGAACATAATCTTTTGGTTCAACCTGTTCTATATCGGCCTTGCTATCGACTGCCGCAGCACCACCTGCCCCGGAGTTTTCAACACTTAAAAAGTTCTTGTTGAAATTCGCAACATATTTGGTCAAATCATCATTTGTCATCATCTGTTTAACTTTTAAGAGCCATCTGATAACACTGCTGTTTTTTATCGCTTTAACAATCCCCTGATCCGTTGTAGTAACAATTTCCATCAGTGGTTCTAAAGTTTCTACCGGACTGTCGCCAAACACATCATTATTATTGAAATCTTGACGCAAATGAATGATGTCTGTATAAGGGAATTTAACTGTCTTACCGTTTTTCAGAACAAATTTTAACCACAATTCATTTTTATCTGAATATAAAGCCTCGGCTCCAGTTGCAGGTAGAGGGTAAATTTCTGTTGCAAATCCAAATTCGTCACGCAAAATACAGGCAAAAGCGTTATTGTTCAATTTATATTGAACTGCCATTTTCTCTAAAAGTTTTTGCCCTGTCATAAGAGGATTAGGTTCTTCCAATAAAAATTTGATATAAGCCTCGGGATTAACAACAATATCTTTTCCGTTGTTTCTGATATGTTGCGCCTGCATTTTCCCTACTGCTTTATAAAACGGCCGAATACACGAACAAACAATATCAGATTTATAAATATTACCATTCCAACGATAAAAACCATTTCCGTGTTCCGTTACAAGTTCAACTCTTGAAACGACTTTTTTCGTAAAAAAGTTTTTGAATTTATTAACTATATTCATACTAGCTCACTAAACTGTTATACTCATTCGCATGATTACAATATGCAACATACGCGTTCAATAATGCTGCGAAACCGTCAATACGCGCATTTCTATTAAATTTACACGGTTGAATATTATCATTTTTATCAATATCAATACTAACGTTAGTCAGGCACCACCGTGTAATATCATTATCGTTATAATTTAAGCTATGCGATTTTATAATCGCCCCAAACTCTTTCATTGGAGCAGAGAGTGTCTTTTTCCCCTGGGCAATCGGATCAAAAATTCCACCAAAGGTA
>CAMTNN010000190.1 GCA_947073895.1 uncultured cyanobacterium | reverse complement strand
ATAACAATATTATGACTAACATCCTTTTGTGCAGTAATCTCAAAATTACTAGCTACAAAGGTTATCTGCCCGCTTGATTTATCTTTTACATAACTCAAGGAAGAAGATGATGATTTTGTATTTTTTAAAGTATAAGTTATACCGCAGATATTAACTGTCTTAGTTTCATTGCCAGCAAAAGCAATTGCACCTTCGCTATCTATATATGTCAGATTGGAAGCATAAGGAACTGCTGCTGAGCGTGCTGATGTGCGCATCTTAACTTTAGCATTGGATAGTTTAGCAACAACTGTAGTTGTTTCGTTTGCTGAAATAGGGCGTGTTGATTCAAATAGTTTTAGGCCGTTGAATTCTGTGTTGTTACGGATTTGTTTTATCTGTTCTATTATCTCATCCGCTTCTGCCTGCATTGCTTCCAATGACTGCTCGCCATAATTGCCGTTGGCTGCTTGTATTGACAGTGCTCTTAGACGGGATAGCTGGTCTTGTATATTCTCCAATGCTTCCTGCGCGGTTGATAACAATGATATACCGTCTTCCGTATTACTCTTAACTTTCAGTAAGGAATTTATTTTTGTAGACAAACTGGTGACAATACTCAAATTCGCAGCATTGTCTTTTGCATGGTTTAGTTTATACCCTGTTGTTAAGCGCTCTATTGTCTTATTAATACCGCCGGTGGCTGAATTAAGGCTATTGAGCATTATTAAATCTGTGATGTTGGTGTTGAGGCTAATCATATATCAGCCTCCCCGGGGTTTCTTGGATTAGAAGGACAGCATATTAGCCCCCCCCCCCCGAGCTACAACGCACTCAGCGAGCGGGTTTGAGGCGTATGCACTATATCCTTGTTTAAACAAACGGCACAACATTGATTCAATATCCCTATGCAATAATTATATCCTATATATTTATTACATTCCATGTATTTGAGTAATAGTTTCACATTTATTTATTTTTTTTTACATTTCTTTACAAGGAAATAGTAGATTAGAGTCATATTGATAGATGATTTTTTGCGATATTTATTAAACATTTCCTTCTTTTATCCGTTTTTCATATTGACTTTTGCTAAAAAAGTCTTAAAACTATAAAAAACAGGAGACTACGCTATGGGAATGGCAGCTTCACAAGCCAGATATCTGGCACTTACAGCAAGAAAAACCAATACTGAATACGAAGGTCAGCAGATAAACCAGGCAAGAACAGCGCTTGCAAATCAGAGTGCAAACTTGTTCAACAGGCTTTTGGGCTTAGAAGTTCCGACAGCACCTAAAACTACTGATTTTACTGAGCTTCAATATTCTTATTCTGACGGCACAAACGATTCAGTACTCGAAAGCTGGCAACAATTATCCACAGCCGATCCTAACTACAACTACATTGTAAACCATTACTACTATACCGATGTTTATACCGGTTCTCAAAAACTTTTAAGCAATCCGGAAGTACAAACAAAAGGAGAAGTAGTTAAAGACAACCTAACTCCTAACGTAACAAAAGTAGAAATCGACTACAACACAAAAGAAGCTGTTGTTTATTTAGAAGACGGAACAACAAGAAGATATACCGCAATTAGCGGACTTGAAAAAACAAAAGATTTGGAAAATGCCGTACAAGATTTTGATACGGCACAAGACAAAGCTATCTCAAGCGGGCTTATGTCAGAAGATGCAGTCTACGGTTGGCAAGATCCAGCAACAGGTATCTGGCATTTTATGGTAGAAGAAGATCTTGAAAAAGGTGAATATAACGATTATTCAACACTTTATAAACCGGGGTGGATAGGAAACTGCGAGTTGACAGAACTTGAATTACCACTCGACAAAGATATTGAGGCAGAGCTAAAACAGATTGTTAAAGATTTGCCTGATACAGAATTTGCAAAATATTTTGATGATAACGATGATTATGCCGGTTATGGAATTTATTCATTCCAGATGAACGGACAAACATACTTTGCATCAGAATATGACTTATACAACAGTATGCAGACTTATGACGAGTATGGAAAACCAATTGAATCACAAGAAAAACTTCCATACTACAACGCTTCATATATAAAAACAAAAATAGAAGAAACAAACCATGCATTATTGGAAACCGATGGAAACGGAAGATTTACATCAGTTAAATTCGATGATGACAGTATTGTCTATACACTTAATACCGAAACAGTAACCGATGAAGCAGCTTATGAAGATGCAATGAATGAATACAGATACAAAATTCAACAATACGAAAAAACTATTGCAGATATCAACGCAAAAACTTCAATAATTCAGCAGGAAGACAGAACTCTTGAATTAAGACTAAAACAACTTGATACCGAACAAAATGCACTTGCTACCGAAATGGAAGCGGTCAAAAAGAAAATCGAACAATATTATTATAATGAAAAGGTGATTGCATGGAATCAAAAAGAGCTGGAACGCTTGACAAGACGTTTACAAGAAATTGAACAAGACAGAAATAGCCCTTTGCTGCCTGTTTCCCTGGATACCGATTTGCAAGGCATAAGATATGACAGAATCGGCGGAAAAAGTGGAGTAGTACAAAGTCCCATAGACCGAAATATAGAAACGATTTATGACAGGCTAGACAGGAATTATGAACAAACACAACAAAAAATATTAGATTTAAAAATAAAAATTGCAAACAAAACTTGAAGTAAAAACCCCATACCAACTGTTTTATAATTAATTGCTTTTTTATTATTTTGTTTTGCTGCTAATTCCAAATATTCTATTGCTTTTTCACAATTCTTATCAACACCATTGCCAAAATAATGCATGTGTCCCAAATAAACAAATGCCTTTTGAATATTATTTTGAGCAGCTAACTCAAAATACTCTTTAG
>CAMTNN010000189.1 GCA_947073895.1 uncultured cyanobacterium | reverse complement strand
GTTGTTGTTTAATAAAGACAATACTGCTAAGATTGATGAACTTTTAAAATATACAAGTCTTGTTTTATTGGATATTAAGCATATTGATGATGAGGAACACAAAAAACTTACAGGTCATTCTAATAAAACAATTTTAGAGTTTGCAAAATATCTATCAGATAATAAAAAACCTATGTGGGTGCGCCATGTTACTGTTCCTACCATTACTATGAATGAGGAGTATTTAACCCGTCTTGGTGAATTCTTGGGAACATTGAATAACATTGCTGCGCTCGATGTACTTCCATATCACGATATGGCGATTCCTAAGTATGAAAATTTAGGAATTGAATATCCGTTAAAGGATGTTCCTCCGCTAACTCATGATGAAGCAATGGAAGCAAGAAATATTATTCTAAAAGCTTATAAACGTATTAAAAGCGGGAACTAAAGACTGATTCTTTTAACCAGTTCGGTTCGATAACGTTTGTAATTGTTGTTTAAATCTGTACGCTCAATAGCTTTGTTAATTGCGTGTATTGCGTTTTCGTAATCTTTGATTTGTTCATAAGCATAAGCAAGATAGAAGTATGCAAATGCTGTGTCTTCGACTTCTGCCTGATGTTTGAGTGCATGAACTCGTTTTAAATCGACTCTTGATTTCATTTGTTCGTATTTTTCAAAATCATCAAGTGCGCTGACGTGTTCGCCCATAGCTTCTTTGATTCTTGCCCTGCGTTTGTATAAAAAATAACTTTCGTCGTCACCGTTAACTTCGTTTATTGCTAAATTTATGTATTTTAAAGCAGCAGGCTTGTCGTTGTAATAATTTTTCTTGGCAAGTTCGTAATAATATTTCATTTTATCGGTCTTAACAAGAGTTGTATCAAAAGAATAATTTATAGTTAAGCTTTCGCGTGTTGTGTTTTTAGGAAATGCTCCAAACGGCATTGATTTTTTAAGCGCATTAATTGCAGACTCGTCATAAATATTATCGCCTGAGCTTTCAATAATTCTTGCAGAATAAATCTCGCCGTCACGGTTTATTTTAAATAAAATTCTTGTATGAGCTTCTTCCAAAAAATCCGGCGGAGTCCAATTTTTTTGAAGTTTTTCATTAACGTTCGTCATATATTGTGAAAAATCGTTCTGTACCTGTGCACTACTTGCAGGCTGATTGTAATAGGAATCAGCGTTTACGGAAAGCATAAATAATAAGGATATGACGACGATTAAAATTCTTACTCCCATAAAAATATTGTAGTTAAAAGTGGAAAGAAGTTCAAGTACATTGACTTCCCCTTATATTTACAGGATAATTAACGAGTATCAGATTTTTTTTAAGGAAGAGGACATGGATTTTACAACATTAACTATTGATATTTTAAAAACACTTTCCGTTGTTGGCGGTTACGGTGTTGGGATTATACTTTTAACAATTATTGTAAGAGCAGCTATGTGGCCTTTAGGGGTTTCGCAACAGCGTTCAATGCGTACAATGCAAATGTTGCAGCCTAAAATGAAGGCTATTCAAGAAAGATACAAAAGCGACCCTCAAAAAATGCAGCAAAAAATGATGGAGTTCTATAAAGAACACAAATTCAATCCAATGGCAGGCTGTTTCCCGCTTTTGATTCAAATGCCTATTTTTATTTTGTTATATTCAACTTTAATGAGCCCTCAGTTTATTCAGCTTGCAGGTGATTCTCATTTCTTGTTTATTAACAGACTTGATGCAACTTTAAAATCATCAGCAGCTATTTCTCCAAACGGTGAAATGGGTGTTTCTAAATACGATACATTTATGACAGGCAAAACTGCAAAAGTTTATCTTACAACTGATGAAGTTTTGGAAAATGTTAAAATTGACAAACCAACCAAAGCTATTGAAGTTCAAGGTGATTTGACTCCGGGCGAATCTGTTGATTTCAAAATCAGCTTAGATAGTTTGAATCTTAAATTCAGTCAGCTTGATCAGATTGATAAGGCAGAAATTGTTGTAACTGATGTTCAGACAAAACAAACTAAGCCTGTTGAATTTGTAAGAAAAGATGGTATCTTAACAGCAACTGTTCCGACTATTGAAGTTAAAACTTCTCTACATTATGATGTTGCAATCTTAATTGCATTATTTGCTTTAACAATGTTCTTCTCACAAAAAGCAATGATGGCTATGAATAAAAATGCTCAACAGGATGCAGCGGCAGCAGCTATGCAAAAATCAATGAATACATTCATGCCGATTATGTTGACATTCACATTCATTATTATTCCTATTCCTGCAGGTGTATTGCTTTACTTGATTTCAAGTAACTGCTTCCAGGTACTTCAAACTGTTATTATTAATAAACAGTTAGAAAACGAAGATAAAAAGAAATCAGAAAAGATTGATGATGACGATGTAGCTAATGCAAAGCAAATTAAAGAGAAATAGGATGCAAACAATTGGCATAATAGCACTATCAGGTGCTTGTGATAAAGAAAAAATACAAAACGCTAAAGTCTATCTGGAAAAGATAGGCTTTAACGTTAAGTTGTCAAAAAATATTTTTGACCGCGAACGCTATCTTGCTGGTTCTGATGAAGATAAATTGGAAACAGCAAAAGGACCAAGATATGGAGTATTCTTTAAACCAGATTTTTCTCCATACACATTAAATAGTGCCAATTATATTTGCCACTTTAGCTTGTTTAAAAAGGAATTAATGGACAAGTTACAAGGCTTTAGAAGTGAATACGATGGAAGCCAAGACTTTGACATAGTAGCAAGAGCATCTGAATTAACAAACAACATAGTTCATATACCAAAGGTACTATATCATTGGAGAGCACATAGAAATTCAACAGCTCAAAATTCAGACTCTAAACCATATGCTTTTG
>CAMTNN010000188.1 GCA_947073895.1 uncultured cyanobacterium | reverse complement strand
AATAAACCGCATAAAAAGCTTTATTTATACGCAGTTTCTCGAACAATTGTTGAAAAACTTATCGAAAGAATGGACTTTAATGTTGAAATTACAAGAAATGTAGATGATGCGGACATTGTAATTGCACACAAAAACTTTGCAAAAGGCGGAGCAAAAATTCTTAACACCGCGAAAGAATACAGAGTTCAAATTTTCTACGTAAAAACAAACTCAATGGCACAAATTCAAAAAGTATTAAAAGATGCTCTTGATATCAGACCTTATGATAACCCTGACGCACCTGAGTTCTGTGATGAGACAGAAATTGCTCTAGATGAAGCAAAACAGGCTGTGAAACAGGTTATGGAAGGAGCTGCAGTAATCGAGCTTGCACCTCAAAACACTCAAATAAGAAAATTGCAACACGAATTAATTGAACAATACGGTTTACAAAGCACATCAATAGGCGAAGGCGACGACCGACATTTAAGGGTGTCTAAATAGTTTTATTTGTTGTAAAATAATGGCATGACAAAACTTGTTATCCAAATACCGTGTTATAACGAAGAAGAGACTCTTTTAACAACTCTTAACGATTTACCGCAGTCGGTTAACGGGATTGATGAATTCGAAGTCCTTGTTATTAATGACGGTTCAACCGACAACTCTGCCCAAATTGCAAGAGATTGGGGTGCAAGAGTACTGGATATCAAACAAAATAAAGGACTTGCGAATGCATTTCGTTCCGGTCTGCAAGAATGTCTTAATTTAGGAGCTGATATAATTGTTAACACGGATGCCGATAATCAGTATTGTGCAACAGGAATAGAAGCACTTATTACACCAATATTAAATAACGAAGCTGATATCGTAATCGGCGCCAGAAATATTCTTAAGATTAAAGAATTTTCACCCTTAAAAAAATGTTTGCAAAAAATCGGCTCTGCAGTTTTAAGGCTGCTTTCATCAACTCCGGTAGAAGATGCTCCGAGCGGATTTAGAGCATTTTCAAGGGATGCCGCAATAAAGTTAAATATTTTTGATAATTATACTTATACAATGGAAACCTTAATACAAGCAGGTGCAAAGGGACTAAAAATCAAATCGGTACCTTGTGAAGTTAATCCAAAACTAAGAAATTCAAGACTATTTAAAAATATTTTTGAATATGTTTTCAGATCAATGAAAACAACAATAAGAATGTTTATCGTTTACCGTCCATTTAGATTTTTTATTACATTCGCATTAATACTTGCTGTTTTAGGATTTGTTGTTACAGGAAGATTTTTGTATTTTTATCTCAACGGAGCAGGAAATGGTCATATTCAATCATTAATTTTAGCTGCAATTTTATTGTTAACATCCGTGCAATTAGGAATAGTTGCAATTGTCGGAGATTTAATGTCTATTAACAGAAAATTATTGGAAGACATTCAAACAAGGATTAAAAAGATTGAATTAAGATTTTAACTTTTGTGCTCCGACCAAAAGTAAAAAAAAACCGCTTTTGAAAAAGCGGCTAAAGAAAAGGAAAAAAGGAAAAGGTTAGTTTAAGGAATAGGGTAAATGATAAGATTTATCTTACATCTATGAGAATATACCGAAAGTTCTGTCAATATTATCATTACGTACCTGCTTAATTGCATCCATTTCAGTAGTAATTGAAGTTCTTTCGGTTTCTAATTTACTTAAATCTTTATCAAATTTTGTATCTTTTCTGTTAATAATACTTAATTCGTGTTCATATTCAGCTTCGGCTTTTTTCAAGTCTTTATCGTCTTGTACTTCTGAAATATAGTTACCATTTGTGCTTGTTGCAACACTTGTATCTTTCCATTCAGCATTAGCACCATTAATTTTGTCATTTTCCTGAATAACAATAAGACCAGCTTCAACCATATTTTTAAGCCATGTTTCGCCTTGTGAACCTGATTCAAACTGAGGATCGATTTCCTTACAGCCGCCAGCTTGTTGAATAGCCTCGAATTTACGACAATAGTAGTTGAATTCGCTTGAAATATCAGTCCAAGTGGTTTTAGAATCAGTTCCTTCGAATGATGCAAATATTGCATCTCTAGTTGATGGCAACTCATACAACTTATTTCTGAAAGCTGTTACTGCTTCATCACGTTTTGTTGTATCACCTTCAGCTACTGCATCTTCAATATTCTTGAATAAATTTTCAAGAACTGTTTTATCATCACCGGAAGCATTATTATAGACTTCCCATTCTGTAGCTGACATAACTGAAGAACCACCACCCAAATTTTCAGGTGTTAATGAAAAGCTTGCACTGCTTCCATCGCCAGCAGCATTTCTAGCATATGCAGTAGTACCAACTTCTCCCCAGCTTGTATCAGCATTTTCAGCTCCGTCCATGTCATAACCCAACATAGCCCAGGCAAAAGCGTATTTATCGTTCTTGAATTTATTATAATTTTCAACAACATCTTTTGATTCTATTAAGAAACCTGTTTTAGTATCTTTAAGAGCATAATCGTGATATCTATCATCGCCCATAAATGTACACATATTTTTAAAACTTGCAATTTCCCAATTTTTACCGGAACCATCTGCACCCATAAATGCAATTTGGAACTTAGTAGCATCTAAAGCTTCGCAATAGTTTTCGTACAACTCATCTTTCTGAGTTGCAAGGGCTATCTTCTGAGACTCGATTGATTGAGCCCTTAGCTCAACGTCATGGAGTCTGCTAGTCAAAGATAGTAATCTAGCTTGTGACGCTGCCATTCCCATTGTGTACTGTTCCTTTTTCGTTTTCCTTAATAGTGTTTACGGCATTTTTTATTAAATACTTTAGGATTTGGAGAAAAATTGTTACATTACGTTACAATTGGAGTTCTAATTTTCACATGTTATCAT
>CAMTNN010000187.1 GCA_947073895.1 uncultured cyanobacterium | reverse complement strand
AGAGATTTATATAAATCAACGATTAAATCAAATTTTTGGAGAAGACTCAGAAGGTAAACCAACCGGAGGTGCTGCGCCTGTGGATTATACAAAATTGTATCAAGACGTGCAGAATAATAAAGATTTATCAACAGAAGAAAAAGTTAACCGGATAAAAAATATAACAGCATCTCGAAATAAAGAAATTAATTGGCAGCATGCGAAGAAACTGGGACAATATTACGGCGGAGCGGGGCTTGAAGTCGCTTCAATGTTTATTCCGGGGATGACTGGTGCAAAAGTTGCGAAAGCAGGTTTGAAATTATCAAAGCCGCTGATAAATCAAATAGTAAAAAAAGAGCTAACCAAAGGTGTTGTAGAAGGAGCAGCTTCCGGCGGAGCTTATGGTTTTGGTCGTGGAATGTTGGAAGATAAAAACCCATTAACAACAGCAGTACATGATGCTTCAGAGGGTGCATTAACCGGTCTAGGTTTGGGTGCTGTAGCGGGAGGTCTTCACGCTTTAAACCCAAGAGTTAGAGAGTTAGATAAAACATTGGATAAGCGTAAAGACTGGGGAATTGCGTACCGCAAACAATCAGGCAATCCGGAAGGAGCAATTAACAAACTTCTAGAAAAGCAACAAGGTTTTGTACCAGAAGCGTTTCAAAAAGAAGGTCTTAATATTTTACAGAATAACAATGACACTATAGTCCTACCATCTCACTGGAATGGAAAACCAAGAAATTGGATGTTAACGGCATATCCTAAATATGAACCTGCAGCTAAGCATTTGCCGTCGTTTCCACCGGAAACAAATATTTCTTCCAAAAACGGGTCGAATTCTATTTCGGAACTTTCTGCAGGCAATAACATTATACCAAATAACCCGCCAAAACTCAAGTCTTGGAGCGAGTGGTTGGAGGAATTGCGCAGGAAACATGGGTTTTGACCGTTATGTGAATAATGAAAGGAGTAATTATATGTATAAAATAACTTATTTGCCCACAGGGCATACGTTTGAGCTTCCTGATAAGGCGGCGGAAGAATTGAAAGACAAATTTCCTGATGATTACAAAATAATCGAAAAAAACGGAAAAAAGTTTAGGGAAAGAAAACAGAAAAAAACAAAAGAAATAAATAATAAATCAATTTATTCAAAAGTGGTGGAAGAGGATTAAAATGAAAACGTTACAAGATTTTTTAAATGATTTGGGAGCTCGCGAATCGGGCGGAAACTATAAAGCATTTAATCGCTATGGTTATGCTGGTAAATATCAGATGGGTGAAGCTGCGCTGATAGACTGCGGGTATTACAAAAAGGCTTCAAAAATTTATAATAATGACTGGAGCGGCACATTTACAGGTAAGGACGGGGTTAATTCTATTCAAGATTTTTTGAATAACCCTTCTGCTCAAGAAAATGCACAGATTATATTTAAGAAGAAACAATGGAGTTATTTGAAAGCTGTCGGTGCGCATAAATACTCCGGGGCAATAATTAACTGTTACAGAATAACAGACTCGGGTCTTTTAGCCGGCGCTCATCTAAAGGGCGCCGGTTCCGTTATTAAGTATCTGAAAAGCGGAGGAAAAAATATTTCCAAAGATGCATTTGGCACTTCTGTTGAAAGCTATATAAAGAAATTCGCAGATTATGATGTGAGTTTTATTACAAACGAAAAATAAAAGGAGAAACACTATGACACTAACACTATTAGATTTGTACAATACTGCAGCATCGCAAGAATGGGCAATGTATGATAATGATGCTGCTTCGGATGAAGAGTTTGAGGATTCGCTTGTTATAGCTCTTAATAAAGCTATTTTGGAAATCTATATGTCACACGACTTTTCATTCAGAGACAGAACACATATTATACTAACAATTCCTAGAATGGATAAATATACATTGCCGTCAGGCTTGATTAAACGAGATGCTTGCGGAAATTATATAGTTAAACATAATTCAACCACTTTAAATTTGATAGATGATTATGCAAATTTGAACCCAAGGTTTGGAGTTCCGACTGGATTCTATATTAAAAAAGATAAACTTGTTTTATACCCGACTCCAATGGAAAAGGGTATTGTTACAATTGATTATTTAACACTTACAGTTGGAGAAAATGCCGAAGGAGATGAGATTTATACTCTGCAAAAAGATAGTGATACTTTGTCAGTCCCTCCTCATCTTGAAGCATTAATGAAAGAAGCGATTATTACAAGAACGATGTTAAATACAATTGCGTCTGAATCGGATGAGAATTTTTCTGCGTATAAAAAACAAGCGGATAAAGCTTATAAACTACTGGTAAAATATTCAAAGGGGGTGGGGCTTGATAAATCAGTGAAAATTTAAAATAGATTATTAATATAAGGAGGATTAGCAATGAACTTACGTGATGATGAACTTTGGGATGAGCTCAGATATTGGGCAGAAAATCCTATTACAGAAAAAGAACAAAAAATACGCGATAAGGAAATTAATGATTACATTAATGCTGTTCTTGAACGAGCATATGGTGATTAGTAAAATACTGTTGTAAATAGTAAAATATATGATAAAATTTAATTATGAAAAGAATAATAATATTAATAATGTTTTACTATATGGCTTTAGATTTCATAATTATGAAATTTTACCTGTGAATTTTTATATGTCAATTTCAAGTTCGTTTTTGTCTAGCATTAAGATTCCTTCTTCTGTTACAAAAATTGAAGAAGAAACATTTTGTGAATGTACATCATTGAAACAAATCGTCATCCCTGAATCAGTCACTGAAATTGGACCATTTTCTTTTTATAAGTGTAAATCATTGACTAAAATATCAATCCCATCTTCAGTAAAATTTATTGAAATATTTGCATTTTCTGGGCGCAAAT
>CAMTNN010000186.1 GCA_947073895.1 uncultured cyanobacterium | reverse complement strand
CTTTATAATTACTTTTCTCCGCATCCGTAAGTTCAATACACTTGCTCCAAATAGGAAGCATTGAAAGTTTGTTTATTGCTAAACGAGATTTGTTTCTATATTCTTCAAGCTTAGATTCAAAAGACATTGCATCATCTTTTATATCGTCTGAAATATCTCCCAGTTTTGAATTTATCGTTGCTATATTTGATAAAATTGTAGATATCATTGTGTTTGTGGAATTTGATAGTTCTAAAATTTTATCTTCCAAATATGAAAAATTTTTGTTCATTGTATCTGAACTGGCAATTGAACCATATTCTATATTGATTAGTGACATAAGTTATTTTCCTCCTATTATTACGTCATAGATTTTATCAATCGTTAACTGCATTGCATTTAATTGAGATTTCAAATCATCATATTGTTCCTTGGTTGAATAATTCTTGGCAACCTCGGTTAAAATCTCTCTGTGCTTAACTTCCAACTTCTCAGGAGTAACAAAAATGTTGTATTGAAATATCAGGGCAATGCACATAATTCCTACAGGTAAATACCTGTATAAATATTTTTCCATTTATTACCCCTTATTTAATCTTTCCAATTGTGGCAACTGCAGCCTGAGTTACTAAATTCATCAATTGTGAAGTCAAATCACTTGATTGAGTCGTTTTTGATGTTTGAGTTGCATTACCCTGACTTGTTGCAAGAGATTGGCGTTGATTGTCAGCAACAACATTGTAACCATTCATATACATCAATAACAGATTACTCAACATTGTAGCTGTATCGTTTTGAGAATTTGCTAAAAGTTCGTTTGCATAATTACCTATTGCATTTGCATTCGTATTAGCCAAATTATTATACATATTTGTTGCTTGTGAAGAGCGTATCATATTCCTGTTTGAAAGCGGATTTACAATATTATTCTCCACATTTTTAGTCGTCTCGTTATTCAAAGTATTTATATACGAATTCAACTTTGCCTGATTCGTTGTCGAATTTAATGTCGGATTCAAGTACTCTTCTAGTAGTTTATCCATATTAGCGTTAACAAAATTATTTACAGAATCCAATGCGGTTCCTGGATTCAAAACACTTGTAGTACCATTGTTTGTAGTCTGCGAAGTTACATAAGGATTCGTAGTAGTTGTATTTCCGTAAACCGTTTTGGTTGTTGTTTTTGAAGATTTTTTTCCCATATTATTCCTTTCTTTTATAATTTAGATTTAATTCTGCCGAATTCTATACTGTTTATACAGAAATTTTGGTCTTCTGCATTAGTATAGAAAGTCATTTGCAGAGTTTTAAAATAAGCGGCAGGTAAACGTTTAATCACATTGATTTTATCCGGTGGAAAAGTAGATTCATCCCACCTGGTTTTATCCATATATAGAACATTTTTTAATGTCTTTGATACAATCGGTCTATGTTTTGTTGTCAAAGAATTGTAATCTTTGGTGTATTCAACATTAAATCTGTTAGTATAGAACATATTCAATGTCAGTTTTGGCGGATAAGCAAGAATCTTTAAAGAATTTTCAATCCCTAAATTCAAAGGCGTACACTTATAATACGACTCAATAAACTTACCGTCGAATTCATTTGACACATATTCTTCGTATATTTTTTTACCGGCAGAATATAATTTTCCATTTATAACCGCCATACAATTAATTTTTGGGCACTTACGTTTTACCCAGGCAGAACGTAAATAATCATAAATCAATACAGTTGAATAATTATTATCCAAATCAGGAATTAAAAACCAAACTTCGTTTCTATTAGAAGTTACAACAGATAAGGTTTTTACCTTCTCAGCATTCGCAGATTGGATTGAGAATAATTCCTCCTGAACATCAGTTGCAATATTTTCTCCCAGAGTTTTATCCCCGTTTACAACCTGCAAAAACGAAAACACACCTTTCTTAGTATTATCGTAAAAATAAAGCTGTGTTCCGTGAAAAACTAAAGCATCATAACCTGAGCAACCGCCCGGTGAATCAAATGATTTATAGAACGATTGATTTGTTTCATCCTGCATAACCATACAAGATGAATTTGAATGAAATACAGCTAATGAGCCTAAATAAGGATAAATTGCCGTAATTTTTTTAATAAACTCAATATAACCTGCTGATGTAACCAATTCCGGATCAGAAGTAGCAAAATCATAAATATTCTCCTGCACACTATACCATAAGACTTGAGATGAAAAGACCCACAGACGTCCTGAATAAACAACCATACCTAAACCTTTAACATTACGTCCTTCAGTATCCTTAGGAGTCATTCTGATAACTTCTTCTAACTCACCATCTTCATTTTCCCTTCCAATTTCAATAGAAAGCATTTCTTCCGAATTAGAAAACACCCACAAATCCGACCAGCCCTGCGACACGTCAGTCGCACAAGCCTTTGCGGTAACACTCAATCCATCAGCTTTCAAGACTAATGTACTTTCCTCCGGCGAAAATAAATAAATTTTTCCTTCAGTCGGACTTTCTGCATAAACAAAAAAATGCGTTTCGGATTTTTGTATACTTTCAAAAATTCCAATAACATTTTCATTCTCAGGCAGCAAATCACAAACCGAAACATTTCCATTCGCAGTTCTTATACCAACCCCTGAGTTAGTCTCTGTCGCAAAAAGCTCAACATTTTGCAAATCAGCTGCCGTAATCACATTACTTGAAAACACAGAAGAACTTCTATTTATCCCAGCGAAAGTATTACATATCAAAGTAGATTGCTGCATAACCTTCTTCCTTTCTGTTTTGTACCAATAACGTTTTTATTAACTTTCTTGACTAAAATCGCAAAAAACTTGCCCGAATGTTACAAAACTTTACAAACGGGCACAAAAAAGGCAATTTTTCGAAACTCATATACTTTA
>CAMTNN010000185.1 GCA_947073895.1 uncultured cyanobacterium | reverse complement strand
GATTCCGGAGTGAAACCTTCCGAAATTCTTGTTTTGGTGCAGAATTCAACCCTGAAAAAAAAGTTTTCAGAGAGGGTTTTAGAGAATATAGAAATTGATTCGATTGAGAAACTAAATATTCATTCTTTTTTCTCGCTTGTTTATAATACGATTTCTGATAATTGGTGTTTTGTTGAAAATTCTATTCCGTCAGACAAATCTTTTATTCTGCCAAATCTTGTCGGGCTCGAGGTTTCACAGTTTTTGCTTAAGGATATTTTGAAAGATTATTCGGTTAAAGGATATAACTCGAAAAAATCTTTGCTTCATCAGATTTTTAGAAGATATGGATTAATTGTCCAAAATAATTTGAATAATGATGCAGTTCGTGAGCGTTCAAAAATCTTAGGTGAATCTTTTGGGGAAGATGCAGAATTTGTTATAAAAAGATTGCTTTCAAGAACTCTAAAAACAAGGAGTTTAGATTATTTAAGACAAACTCTTGTTTTTAACCATGTTTATAAAAATACGGATTATTTCAAAAATATTAAATATCTTCTTGTTGATGATGCGGATGAAATGACTCCTGTATGTTTTGAGTTTATAAAATATTTAAAACCGCAATTAAAAGATTGGATTGTATGTTTTGATTCGCTAGGCTCAAGCAGGTGCGGGTATTTAAGTGCTGATACAAGTATTGAGTATAAGTTATCAAACCTTTTTGAAGAAGAAGTTATTTGTGATGAAGAAGTTTTTGAAAATGGAGATGTAATTTTTTCTAATGTTATTGAGAAAACAAAAAAAAGATTGAAAAATTTTACATTAACTTCCCTTTCTAAACGCGCTGAAACTCTTGATTCTGCCGTTTTAAAGATTGAAGAATTATTCAAAAACGGAGTTAAACCGAACCGAATTACAATAATTACTCCGCTACAAGATGATATGTTAAGATTTACGTTAAAAGAAAAGTTAAAAAATACGGATTTGCTTTTTCTTTCAGGTAGCGAAAAACTTATTGACAACTCTCTTATAAAAGCAGGGATAAATATTCTTAAACTAATGTACGGAATTGAGATTTCAGAAATGGATTTGAGAGTAATTCTTTCTGATTATGTTGGAATCCCTTTAAAATATTGTCATAAGATTTTGGAAACATATAAGCAATGTAAGCTCTTACCTTTGCTTGAATTAGAGTGTTATAACGAAAAATACCAAAAGTTTTATACTGCTTTTGAAGAGATTAAGGAAAAAAATACGAAGCTTTCTCTAAAAGTTTTTGAAATGTTTTATCGTGTTGTTGATTTTGTGGACGAAACAAAAATCAATAAATTCAATTTCTTTATTAAACAGCTTCGTGATTTTGAAAATGTTTTGGGAGTAAATGCTGTAAATGATAGGGCAAATGAGATTATTATCCAAATAGAAAATTCTATTATTGCAGAAAATCCATCTTCAACATTGGAAATTAGTGAAAATAATCTTGTTGTTGCTACACCTCAGAAAATTATTGATAATAAAATCGATTCTGATTATCAGTTCTGGCTTGATGTATCTCATTCTGACTGGGTGAAAAACGATGTAGGGCCTCTGTATAATTCGTGGGTGTTTCAGGCGGATTGGTCAAAGGATGAATATACGATTGAAGATGACATTTTCTTAGCTGCGCAAAAAACTGCAAGGATTTTGAGAAAACTTCTTCTTTTAGCAAAAAAACATACTTATGCTCTTTCAAGTTTGTTTGACCCATCAGGAGCAGAAAACCTTGGCGGGATTGAAGAATATCTAGTGTCTGACAATACAGAACTTGTTGAAGAAAAGCAGGTGTTTAAAATAACTCCAAGGGATGACCAGAAACCTGTTCTTGATTATCAACAAGGCTCAATGGCTATTTCTGCTGTTCCCGGAGCGGGCAAAACTACTATTTTGCTTGCACTTATTATGAAACTTATTAATCGCGGAGTGAATCCTGCAAATATCTTTGTGCTTACTTATATGGACTCTGCTGCAAGGAATTTTAGGGAGCGTATTAAAAATATGTCTCCAAATAGTACCCAGCTTCCGAATATCAGTACGATTCACGGTCTTGCCCTTCGTATCATTAAAGATAATTCAAACTATGAAAGACTCGGACTTGATTCAGATTTTGAGATTTGTGATGATACTCAAAGAATGCGGATTTTGAAAAGTATTACGGGTAAATTTACTAAAACCGAACTGGATGAATTTGATCGCGCGATTTCTGTTATGAAATTACAGGAAGGCGACATTAATACGCCTTCAACAGATAAGAAAATAGAAAAATTTAAAGCGTTTTATCGCGAGTATCAACAAAAACTTGATGAAGCAAACCTTATTGATTACGATGATATTCTTCTTTTCTCCGTTAAACTTTTAGAGCAAAATAAAGATATTTTAGAACATTATCAGGAGATATGCCATTATATTATTGAAGATGAAGCTCAGGATTCATCGGGTATTCAGCAAAGATTAATCGGATTATTATGTCAAAAACACAAAAATTTGATTCGATGTGGTGATATAAATCAGGCAATTACAACAACTTTTTCTAACGCCGATGTTGAAGGTTTTAGAAAATTTATTCAAACGGCTGACACTTTAGTCGAGATGAATCATTCTCAGCGCTGTACGCAGGATGTTATGAATCTTGCTAATAACACTGTTTTATGGGGTGAAAATCTTTTGCCTAGAGCCTTCTTTAAAAGTATGATGCAGGGAGTTGAGGGTAAAAACCCTGTTTCTGAAAATGCTGTTATGGCGAAAGTTTTTGAGAAAACTTTTGAAGAAAAGAATTTTATTCTAAAAGAAATCAAAAATATTCTTACTTTTAATAAAGAAGCAACAATTGGAATCCTTTTAAGGAATAATTTTCAGGTTGCAAGCTGGACA
>CAMTNN010000184.1 GCA_947073895.1 uncultured cyanobacterium | reverse complement strand
TTGCAGCCATAGGGGCTGCTGCCATTTGAATCAAACCTTCTTCACTTAATGCAACATTGCTTAAATCTCTATGCAAAGCAACTGCTGCAACACCACAGACAAGAAATACTGCACAACAGCCTATCACAAGCTTTCTGTTCAGCAATCTTTTGCTAACTGAAGCTGCAGTCAGGACTGTGTCTGCAAAGGCATTTCTGTCAACTTTTTCCAATTTTCTTTTAATATAGTTGCGCATTCTCATAATATCTTTTTCAGTTGTATCCTCTATCTTATTTAAACAACACAATAACATTATTGTAATCGTATATTTAGCCTATTTGCTTCTCTTTTTCATCCAGATTTCAAACAAGCTTTCAAAAGCACTATACAAAAACCTAATTTTATCATATCAGATTTTGATAAAATATCAAGAAGTTTTTAATTAAAGTAAATTCGGTCAATTAGTCCTCTGCATAAGGGACAAAGGCATAAGCATTAAAATCTAAAGACCCAAAAATCATACGCATAAATGATTTATTATAAGGAATCAATTTGGCAAAATCAATTTCTTCCTCATTAAAATCTTCTTCTGTCTCTATAGCTTCTATTTCCCCCTTAAGAAATTGAGATTGATAAAAAGAAATAAAAATTTTATTATTTTCATCTTTTCTTGCAAGAACCTTATAGAATCCTTTATCTATAACCTTATCCTCTAAAATTAATCTCACAGGAGTATTAACCAACACACCCTCTTCCGTTTTATCTTTTAAATCCGGAATTTCATTGATTTGTTTTTCAAGATTTAACTCTGTATGAAGACTATTCCCGCCTCCGCTGATTTTTTTAATCTTCTTTTTCTTTTGCTTCTCTTCTTTTTGTTTTTGATTGGTTTGAAGTGCATCCATAACCTCTTCAAACTCTTTATTTGTTATAGATTTTTGACCATCCCACATTCTGTCCACAGAATCAAAATCACCCCAATCATCAGCTAAGACCGGAGTCATAAACACTAAAAACAATAAAACCAATAAGCTTTTTCTCATAATAATAGTTTAACTGCTATTTAAATAAAGTAAAGGAGGATTTTTCATGCTATAATAAACTCAATGAAAAATTTTATCAAAGATTATGTAAAAAAATCTGCAGAAACAAAAAAACTGATATTAGAGAGCTCTTCAATTATTTCTGAAATAGAAACAATTGCATCAGTTATTATTGAAGCATATAAAAACGGTAAAAAAGTTTTAACAGCAGGCAACGGCGGCTCTGCAGGAGACGCGCAACACCTTGCAGCTGAGCTTGTATCAAAATTTTTATTAGAACGCCCTGCCTTAAGTGCAATCGCTCTTACAACCAATACTTCAATCTTAACTTCTGTCGGGAACGACTATGACCACGAACTTGTTTTTGCACGCCAAATCAGTGCTCATGCAAGAAAGGGTGACATATTTTTTGCAATATCCACATCAGGAGAATCAAAAAACATCTTAAGAGCAGTTGAGGAAGCAAAAAAACTGGGAGTAATTACAATAGGTCTTACAGGGGCTAAACCGGCCGCAATCGATAAAATCTGCGATTATTTAATCAAAGTACCGTCAAGCGAAACCCCGATTATTCAAGAATCACATTTAATGATTGAACATATTATTTGTGCAATTATTGAAAAACAATTATATAACAACTGAAAAAGCCCCGCAAAAGCGAGGCTTTCAATCAATCTATTGTGCGAACTCGCCTGAATACCAGGCACTCAAATTCGCCAGTCGATGTTGCTTTTCCGCAACTCTTTCAATGTTTTCCTTGATTTCATCAAGCTCTTTTAACAAAGTATTTAAGTCTTTACGTCGTTTGCTCTCTAGGCGTTCCTCCTTAGTTACATGCTCTTCTCTGCATTCCGTCAAATCGACTTCAAGCCAATTTGGCGAAAAGCATTGGTTTTTAAAATCTTTTTTATTCGACATACATATCCCTCAAGGTTTATAGAGCTGCTTGCGGTTTGAAACGACTTACTAAATGCTTCATAAATGAAACAAACCAATTAGCAGCTTTTTCACATTCCAAATAATCTTTTCTAACTTCTTGATACTCCTTTGAATTGAAATTAAATGCGGTCATTTCAGAATATTCAATTAACATTTCGTATTCATCGTGTGCCATATACATACCTCTTAATCAACAGCCATACACTTTTGTGTTTTTGCTTTTTCTTATCTCTAACAATATGTATAACGGCACATTTTTTTAAAACTTTAGGGGAAAAGAATAAATAGTTACAATTCGTTACAATTAAAAAATTATCTGCCAATTTCAGTAGCTTTTGCGGCCATTGAACGTGAAATATTAATCAGCGCAAGGTTGGCTTCGTAAGCTCTTTGAGCCATAATAGCATCCGCCATATCAACCATCGCATTTACGTTTGAAGCTCTTATATACCCATTTGCATCGGCATCAGGGTGACCTGGAGAATAGATTCTGTCACCTACCGTAGGGTCTTCAACACATCCGTTGAAAACAACCCCACCTTGTAAGTATGGCAAAGTACCCGTTCCAAAAACATCTTCTTTCATAACATTCATTAAACCGTGGAACGAAATATCTTCAGAAGCATTCAAAACAGGAATTCTTCTGACATAGTTAGGAGTATCAATATTTGCAATGTTCTTTGCATGGATATCAAGTCTTAAACCATGTGCTTTTAAGGCGTTTGAGCCTATATGCATTGATTCTAATATACTCATTTACCTAAACCCTCCTATTTGCCGACATTAATTACGGTTTTCATCTGAGTAATAATATTTGACATTCTTCTTGTCGCCATTGTATACATCAAAGAGTTTCTCTGAACCTCTGATAACTCTTCGGCTATATCAATTTCTTGCTTCTGCCTGTCCTCAATAACACCTGACGGCCCTAAAGC
>CAMTNN010000183.1 GCA_947073895.1 uncultured cyanobacterium | reverse complement strand
TCAAAACAACGATTTGAAATACTCGGATGATGCCTTAAAATATATTGCAAAGAATTTTTCAAAAAATGTACGTGAATTGGAAGGCGCTTTTAATAAAGTATGCGCTTACGCTGAAATAACCGGCAAAGAACTTGATTTAAGTCTTGCTAAATCTGTTTTAAAGTGCGATGAAATAGATGATGAAATAGGATTGGATAAGATTGCACAGATTACGGCTCATTATTTTGATATCGATATCAACGACATTATGGGAACTGCAAGAGGTGCAAAAGTATCTACTGCAAGGCATTTATCGATTTATTTATCAAGAGAATTAACTAATAAAAGCTTTGCGGCAATTGCAGATTTTTATAAAAAGAAGCATACTACAATTATGTTTGCGCATGAAAAAATAAAAAAAGAGCTTCCTGTCAAAAACGAATTAGAAAATGCGGTAAGAGAAATTAAACAGGCGTTGAAGTTTATTTAGTCCAGTGGAGTAGTCGTCAGTGAAACGAATTTATGATACTTAATATTATGTAGGGACTTGGAGTGATTATGCTAGATAATATAAAATATCTTATTAGTTTAAAATCTGTCGACAAAAACATTTCTGAAAATAACTTTGATACGGCATTAGAAAAATTAAATTACTTAATAAAAGAAGACTTTAAACCGTCACAAACATATCTAAAACGTGGCAAACTATGTAAAAAACTTTTGATGTATGAAGATGCATACTCTGATTTTACATATATTTTGACTCACTGTGCGCAAAAAAAAGAAGCCTATTATGAAAGATTATACCTTAATTTTGAAATTTCAAACTACTATGAAGCTATTCTTGATGCTAACATGATTTTGACCTGGGATGAAGCAAATTTTGAAATCAAAAGAATTAAATTTCTTTCTCTTGTATATTCAATGCAGGATGGTGTTGCAGTTGATTACATTTTGGATTTATTCAAATGCAATAAATATAAAACTATTCAATTTTTATTTAAAGAAGTTGCTCTTGTACTTGCAAGTGACGGATATTCAAAAGCTTTAAGACTCTTAGAAATAATTGATTACATTGATAAGGACAATCCAATTAAGCTTCTTAAAGAATCAAATATATATGGCTTAGCCGGAAATAAAGAAAAACAGCAAGAAATTGCAAAAAGGATTGAATCAGTTTTTCCTAAATATTTCGTATCTCATTTTCGATTTACAGATATGTATGAAGAAAAAGACCTGCTTGAAATCTGCTTCCTTCTTGAGCTCAATATATTTGATACTCAGGGACTTTTTATCTATCCGATGAAGATATTAGAAGGGTATAAAAACCATCTTGAAGGGCATATTATTGACTCAAAAGAATCATTTGAAAAAGCTATCGCAATTAATCCGCATAAACCGGAAGGCTATGTACTGCTAGCACAAACACTTCAACTAATGTCAGGATATGATAATCCTGAATACAAAATGGATGCGGAATCAAATTACCGCATGGCTATGGAGATTTACCAAAAAGAAAATCAGTTTGAAAAAGCAGAAGAAATGAAGAAACAGATTAAACACCTGACTTCAAATTTACTGCTTAATTAACCTTCTTTCCAGCTTGTACCGCAATTAATATCAATCTCAAGAGGAACTCTTAGAGGCTGATTCAATTCCATTGCCTTAAGTACAAGAGTTTTAACCTGTTCTAACTCATCTTTTGGCACTTCAAATACAAGTTCGTCGTGCACTTGCATAATCATTTTGGTTTTCAAATTTTGAGTTTCAAGTTGTTTTTCAACTTCAATCATTGCCATCTTAATTAAATCCGCTGCAGAGCCCTGTAACGGTTGATTTATGGCAGCACGCTGTGCAAATTCCCTAATTTGATAATTAGGACTTGCTAATTCTGTTGCCAAATAGCGTTTGCGACCAAACATAGTTTCCACATAACCGTTTTCATTAACAAATTGCACTTCATAAGACATATAATCTTTAACTTTTGGATAGTGTTCAAAATATTTGTCAATAAATTCTTGTGCTTCACCATTAGAAATACCCAGATTTTTTGCAAGACCATAACGGGATTGACCGTATACAATACCAAAATTAACAGCTTTAGCCTTTCGTCTCATATCTTTAGTTACCTCATTAACAGGTACACCAAAGACCTTAGAAGCGGTCATTGTATGAACATCCTCGCCTGATGTAAAAGCGTGAATAAGATTTTCATCTTCTGAGACATGTGCAAGCAATCTAAGCTCAATTTGGGAATAGTCTGCAGATAAAATAAGCGAATTTTCTTTATCCATAGTGCAAAATGCAGAACGAATTTTATTACCTTCTTCTGTTCTAATCGGAATATTTTGCAAGTTAGGATTAGAAGAAGAAAGCCTTCCTGTAACTGTTAATGCCTGATTATAAGTTGTATGGATTCTTCCGTCACGTTTGCTTATAAGAGTAGGTAAAACATCCGTATAAGTTGATTTAAGCTTAGCAAACTTTCTGTGTTGCAAGATATAATCACATATTTCATATTCCTGAGCCAATTCTTCAAGAATTTCTGCACTTGTAGAACGCGATTTTTTCTTTTTAGACTTAAGTTCTAGTTTGTCAAAAAGAACTTCTGCAACCTGTTTTGGAGAATTAATATTGAATGGTTCTCCTGCAAGTTGGAAGATTAAATCTTCAAGCTCAGCAAGCTTTTCAGTCATAAATGATGATAATTCCTTTAAATACTCACAATCAATCGCAACACCTGTGTATTCCATTTTTGCCAAAACTACAGTCAGAGGAATTTCAATATCCTTAACAAGTTTTTGCTCAGCTTCATTAAGATTAGTTAGCCAATAATCATATAAGCGCAAAATAGTTGCAGCTTCATCTGCAAGCATTTTTTCTTCATCATTTGATTCAACAATATGATTAAGAAAATCAAGCGACTGA
>CAMTNN010000182.1 GCA_947073895.1 uncultured cyanobacterium | reverse complement strand
GGCTCACGATCAATCACAACTGGACCGTCAGGATTATCTGGATCAGGGTTTACAACAGTTGAAGGTAGTGTTCCATAGGCATACGCCTTATTAGAAGGCACATCAATACCGGTAGCCGCAACAGGAGTCACCACACAGTCAAAGGTGATTGTTGCCGTAGAAACACCAGGTAAATCTGTCAAAGGAACAACATTTCCTGTCTGTTCTTCTACTCCATCTGCATAAGCTTTAGAAAGTACGGCACTAACAACTAATGCATAAGTTTTATTACGTTCTGCCTGTTCAAAAGGAGTTAGAGTCAATGCCAGTTTCACTTCATCATCAGACATTTCATAAGGCATTTTGAAATCTTCCGGTTTTACACCATCTGCAAAAGCTTTATCTGCTGCCATTATGTTTTCTCTAATTTTATTTCTTGCTTCTTTTTGTGCTTCAGTCGGCTTTGCAAGATTTGAAACGTCTTTATTAATAATATTATCTAAAGATATAAATATCTCCGGTACAATATAATCTCTTGCTGCGTTTTTTTCTACAGCAGCACCTTTCAAAATATCATGAAGCTGTTTAGCCTGTACATCATAATCATCTGATGTTAAATTATCTTCAATTGCCTGCACATCTACATCAGGTTTAATCTCCTGAGGCGGAATAATTTCAGGTTTTTTAGGCGTAGCTTTAAAATTTACGCCATGAAAAGCAAGTTCTTTTTCTGCTTCTGTTGTTGTTACATTTGGTTCCGGAACAGGAAGTGATTTTGGAACATTCACAGGTGCTATTTGAGCCATTTTGTAAGTAACAAGTGACTTTGCATCAGGATAAGTAAATACCACGGGTCTGTTAACTTCAATATCTGCTGCATTATAAGCTCCGCTGTCTTTTTGCAAATTCTCATTAAAATTAATAGCTTTTGCATCGTTAACCCTGACTTTTACTGCGCTATAATTTGCTGTATCCACCGGTTGAATATTTACCATAATAATTCCTTTCCCAAGTTGTATTATAATACACTGACTTAACGTATCTAAATATTCTAAATTGCTTTTATTTCGACCGAAATTTACAAATATTTACAAGTTGATAACATCCAACCCTCTAAACTCAAATATTTTATTTGTTTTATTATTAAGTTTCTCACAAGCTAAAATTGTGCCTACAATTGCTTCCAATTGTGCTACAGGAAGCATGTTTGCAGGGAGTTCATCAAACCCATACTCAAATTTTAATGCAGCTTGCAAAAATTTGCAATCCGCAGAAGAACGTTCTTTATAGTTAGAATATAAATTAAGCTTTTGTCTGGTCAAATAAACTTCAAACCTTGAAACATCTGCCCCTTGCTCTTTTAAGATTGTAAGTAAATCGCTTCCGCGAGTAGAAAATCTTTGCATCCAATTATCCGTATTAGGGAAATTACCCAGAGTATGAATTAACTGATAAGGTTTTGAAAGTACTCTCCACTTTCCTTCCAGCATAGTGTTATCCCATGGAAGTGATACAATAATTACCGAATTTTTTATTGACGGATAATTTTCAAAAAACAACGAAACATCATTCATAGAATACAATTTATCCAGATGAATTAGTTTTCCGCTTTGCACCTCTCTTACAGCAACTCCGCTTTCAACCGAAGACGTTGGTCCAAGAGACAATCCGACAGCATGAGTTATCATAAACCAAAATCCTCATCTTCCGGTATATTTGTATCTAACTTAATTACACGATTTTCAATAGAAGGCATGTTATAAGTTTCATCATTGTTATCCGGCTCCAAATTAACATACAATTCCATATTGCGTTTAGATAACTTTTCGCTCTTTTGTTTTTCTATCTGTTTTCTATGATGAGTTTCTTCTAAAAGCTTACGTGCAGCAAGTGAAATAGAATCCCCTTCTACAGTTTTAATAACACGTTCACGCTGTTTTTGAATAACATCTTGCTGCTCTTTTGATAAACTCAATGTATAATCATTTTTTGCACCAAACTGATTTTTATACTTATTCTTTAAAATTAAAATTTCTACTCTTCTATTTGCAGGATCTTTAGGTGATATAGAAGTTTCTAAAGGTCTTGTATCGGCATATCCTACTGCAGAAAACAAAGAAGGTGAAAATTTAAATCTGTTTATTAAATATCGCACTACTGAGCATGCTCTTGCACTTGACAATTCCCAGTTAGACGGGAAATTTCTGCTTGAAATAGCGTCACTGTCAGTATGTCCTTCTATAATCATATTATGTAAAACAAACTTTTTACAAATCAAAACACCTACTTTATCGAGAAGTTTACGAGCATTTGCATCTAATGCAGTTGAGCCGGGTGCAAATAAATACTTGTCATCAAACGTAATAAGCAGACCTTTATCCGTAATCTTAGAATTGATACCATCCAATTCGCCCATTTCTGTTAATTCTTTTATCTGCTCATCAATTTCCTTAAAAGAATCACTTTCATACTTAGGACTGATGTATTCAACCATCAAAGAAGGAATAAAAGAATTCGCCATTTGCTGTTGGTCAAATATAGAATCATGTCCATCCATTACAGATTGCTGACCATCTAACAAAGTATTTTGACTAAATGCCGTTTTCAAAGACTCTTCCAACTTCGCAAAATCAGTAGCATCAACTTGCGCAAGCGCATATAACACTACAAACGTTGCAAACAAAAGAGTAATAAAATCGGCATAAGAAACCAACCATCTCTCTAAATTTTCATGTTCTTCGTGTTTCTTTTTTCTAGCCATTATTACTTGAACCCTTTTCGTCTTCCAAAATAAATGAACGAAGTTTTCTTTCAATTAAAACAGGACTCTCTCCGGCTTGAATTGATAAAACACCTTCAAGAATCATATTTTTATATAATAATACATCTTGAAAAATAAATTTAATTCTTGAGCTAAGCGGAATCATAATAAGGTTAGCAAAAAAACCATAAATCGTAGCTACGAATGCAACCGCAATA
>CAMTNN010000181.1 GCA_947073895.1 uncultured cyanobacterium | reverse complement strand
TATACATTTTAGAAGTCATCTCATCATCCATTATATTTGCTCTGGTATTAGCTGACCATGTGATTTTTAAACCACTCTCAATAATCTTTTTGCATAAATCAATCGTCCAATCTCTATTAATATTGAATATATCAGACCAGAAAAGAAAGTTTTTAATATTGTATTTTTCTACACATTCTTTGATTTCCGCAATAACATTCTCTGCGCTCCTCATTCTTACTTTTGCGCCTGATACAGGAGTCGCAAGACAGAAGAAGCAATGATATGGGCATCCGCGTGATACTTTGATTATGCCTTGAATTTTTCCGTTATCAGGACGTGTGTAGATTGAATTATCAACTAGATGTCGTGCAGGGAAAGGTAATTCGTCTAAATTTTCGTTAAACGGTCTTAGTTCATTTTTTATTCCCTGATGATTTTCGCTGTAGCAGATTCCTAAAATATCTTTATTTGGAACACCTTCAAGAATTTCTTTTAGAGTCAGTTCAGGCTCTCCAATTATTACATAATCAATGAACGGATTTTCGTAAATAACATTTGTATTGTAAGTTAAAAATGTTGCGCCTTTGACTATGATTTTAGCTGACGGAAGTATATGTTTTGCTTGTGCTAAAGCTTCCATATCAGTTTTAAATGTTGGAGTTGCAACGTTTGCCAAAATGTAGTCAGGAGCAAACTCTTGAACATCTTTAATGAAATCTCCGCCAAGACTGTAATCTTTTATTTTTGCTTCAAACCCGACTTGTTCTGCAATCGCAGCAAGATACATTAAATCAGTAGGTGGAAGTGGAGGAATTACTAACAATTCCTTTGTAGGCTGCTGACAACGGTCTTCTCTATTTAAAACCGGAGATGGAGGATAAATGAGAAGAATTCGTTTTGTCATTATGCACGAATCTCCTTAACTCTTGAAGCAATAATTGATGCTACAATAAGACAGAATGCTCCGATTAAGAATGTGTATTCCCAATGGTTATTAATTCCGTTTGGAGTTGTAAATACGCATTGATCAATTATCCAAGCAACCAAAGTGCAAACAAGTACTTGCGGTCCGGCAATAAAAATGTTAAATATGCCCATTACAGACCCTTCTGTACCTGGTTTGATATATTGTGATAACATTGCGAAAGGTAATGCGCAAATGCTTGCCCAGCCAATACCGGAAAGCGCCATAAATGCAATAACAGCTGTTTTGTTAACAGTAAATGCCAGTCCTAAGTATGCTATTGCCATTGAAACCATTGATAGTATGTGAATTTTTTTGTTTCCGTATTTTACTGATAATACAGCAAGAGGTATTGCAATCAAGAAACAAACTAAATTAAATACAGCCATTGATAAGGAAGCAAAGTTCGTAGCAGATAATGTTGCTGCTTCAAAAGATGCTTTTACTGTATCAGTAACGTTTGATAAGTTAGGAATTCCGCTTACTGTGTGAATACAATAGTTAGTAAAGTTGATAAGCATACACATTGTACCAATCCAAGTAAAGAATTGCATCCAACAGATTTTTCCAACTTCTGGAGATAGTGCAAAGAAGTCTTTTAATGACTTCATAAAATCAAATTTTGTATTTTCTTCTGATTCTTGCGGAACATATTGTTTTTCTTTAATAACAACACAAGTCCAAGTCATACCAAGTACAAATGCAATTGCAGCCATTGCAAATTGAGCTTCAATGGACATTTGATAGTGAAAGAATCTGCTTAGAACAGGAGCTGTAGCAGCTGCAACAACAGAACCTAATCCAATAGCAAGACTTATGTATGAGTTTGCAACAGCGTGCTGTTCTTGAGGAACTATATCAGGTATCCAAGCTCTGTATGGACCTTGGGCAATGTTAACACAAGCATCAAGTATCCAAACCATTATTGCTGCAAAAAACAGACCAGCAAGTGCAGGAAATGTTATGTGTAAATGAGCAGATAGCCAGTTTACAATTTGTCCAGAATTTGGAAATGCAATTAATGCAAGAGCAGAAAGTAGTGCCCCGCCTAAAAGGTATGGTCTTCTTCTTCCAAAAGGAGAAGTTGTTTTATCGCTCAAAGCTCCGATAACTGGCTGCACAACCATTCCTGTGAACGGGCCCGCAAGCCAAATTAAACCGAATAAAAATGGTGACGCTCCAAGGCTTTCAGTAACAGGGCCGGATAAAATAATTCTCATCTGCCATGCAAACTGTAGTCCGAAAAATCCTATTGCAAAGCTGATTAACTTTGCTGTATTAAATTTTTTCAAAGCGTTCTCTTCCATTAATATTCCTCCTCACACATATATAATTTAAGTGTACAAATAACAAGGTTTTGAGTCAAGAAATAACTTTATAATATATTTATTCTAAAAATATCTGCACCAAGGTTTGCCCAGTTAGAAATTGTATCTAACATATAATATAAAACTTCAGGGTTTTCAATAAAGAGATATTTGCCACTTAGAAACCATATCGCATTATTTTATTATGTTTTTTACTTTATTGGAGTCAAAATTTTTGACAACAACAGGTGGTATAAATCCTCGTTTAAAATTTTTACTGTTAACTTTATCAATCAAGGCTTTAAGTTTTGTTTCAATACCAAAGTCTACAGAATCAGAACTTTCGATTTGTTGTACAAGTCCTAAAATCATAGCTTTAATATCTGGTTCGTATTTGTCCAAATCTGCATTTCTAATAATTGTGGAAAACATATCTTTTATACCTTGAATAAAGATTTTATTTTCGTTTTCTTGAACAATGCTTGCAACCTGAGTGAACTTTTTCATTTTATTCGCAGTAATAAGTGCAGTAATAGGGTCTTTTATTTCTTCCAGTTTTTGAAATTCTTCTCTTAGTGCTTTACTTTTTGCCTGACATGGAGGAGTTAAATTTTCACGAAGTTCTTCTGCAGTCTTTTCATCTGCATAAAACTCACGTACATCATTTGATGACTGATTTTGTGCAGTTAACATAAACATTGCTAAGT
>CAMTNN010000180.1 GCA_947073895.1 uncultured cyanobacterium | reverse complement strand
TAAATTCCACTGCACTCTTTGATAATAAAAATATAAATCCAAGGAAAGCAAGCAATGCAAAAATACCGCTTTCTACCGCAGTTTCAAGATAAATATTGTAAGCACTCAGAGCATCAAAACCTGTTTTCATATAAAGCCCGTATATTTCTCTAAAGTTTTGATTCCCGCATCCGATTCCTAAAAGCCAGTTATCTTTAAACATCTCTATACAAGAATTATAGACGTTAAATCTAAATGAATTAGAACTATCACTTCTCATTGCAAAAATAGAAAAAATTCTTGCTCTAAGAGAAGCGGTTGAAAGAACAACTAAAAATACAAATGAACTAAATATAGCACATAAAGTGATAAATATTTTTTGTAACTTTGGCTTTAAGAATTTATAGGTCAAACTGGCTAATAATATAAATTCTAAAAATAATCCTATATAAGCACCTCTACATCCTGTTAAGACAACAGAAACAGCTGATAAAATAAAACACCCTAAACCAAATAAAGCTGTTTTATAATGTTTATTAATAAGAGGTATATACACCAAAACCAGCGTTGCAGGCAAAACTGACAACATATAGCCACCAAACAAGTTTGGATTATAAGGTTTAAGCGTTCCATAGACTCTAGTCATGACTTCTTCCGGATTCAAACGCGACATATCCTGCCAACCGGAAATTTCCGATACAGATAAAAAATTCTGCTTCAAAGCAATTATTGATTCTCCTATTGCTGCAAAAGCTAAAGCAATTAGAATATATTTAATTTTGCTTTTGTTATCTTTAATATAATGTAAAAAAGAAACATAAAAACCTAAATAAATAAAAGTTTTAAAAAAACCTTTTAAACTCAATGCAAACAAGGTAGAACCTGCTACACTAATAACCACAAGCAAAAAATATCCAAGTAAGAATTTATCACCTGTTGATAAAGAAAAATGCTCACCAGGCTTTGTTAATAATTTTACCCCGGTCAAAATTATTGCAAAAATAGCAAAATATCCAATATTATCAGATTGAGCGCATGTTGATGAGAAAATCACAAGCAAAATATTCACAAAAATTAACCAATCAATTTTTTGCAAAACAAAACTTCTGTCATATACAGGTCGTAGAACATCCTGAAAATTTTTCAAAAGGGCATTAATTAGCATTTCAACTACCCTACTTGATTATTTTCGCCATCGTCTTTTACTGTTTCTTCGGAAGTTACTCTAACATCTGAAATTGTTCCGTTAAACTTATATCTTTCGCCTTCCAAAGTCACAGGCAAGCCCATTTTTATTTTATTACCGCCAACAACAGCACCGTCCTTTGTTATTTTAGCAGTATCTGTAATTGTAATAACAGCATCATAGATAGAAGGCTGTGCCGGATCCGGAACTAACACATTTTTCGCCATTGGCGCGAATGTTTGTCTTGGCTCTGATTTAACATCAATAACATTAAGCTCTGTATAAGGAACATTTCTTATTGTTATAAAAGTCTTGTCTTCTGATTTAACAGGAAATTCCTCTCCGGTAACAGTAACACCTCTCAAGAATACTTGAAAAGTAATCGGTGAAGTTGCTTCGATTTGTTTATCAGCAGTTTGTCTAAAATGCTTTGCTGTATAAACTCCAACAATAAGTGCAGCAATTACACTGGCAACTATTATAAAATCTACTAATCCAAATTTTTTCATATAAAACTCCTAATTCTCTACGCTAATCTCATGAGGAATTGCAGATAAAATTTCCTCAATATTAGTTGTAGCACAACCAAATTGTTTAATAACAATACCTGCTGCTATATTACCTATAATCGCAGCGTAAACAGGCTCGGCACCAGCTGCTAAAGCTAATGTATAAGTTGCAGTAACAGTGTCGCCTGCACCTGTTACATCAAATACTCTTGATTTATTAAATACAGGAATGTGTGTATATTTATCATTACGTTCTACAACTACCATACCTTCTGAACCACACGTAATCAAAACATATTCAGCATCCGTATCAGCAATAAGTTTTCGACCTGCTTTTAGAAAATCTTCTTTAGATTTTAAATAATAACCAACATGTTTTTGTGTGTCAGGAAGATTTGGTGTCATTGAACAAATACCTTTATAACGGTCCAAGTTCTTTTGAGCATCCACAATAACTTTTTTAGAATACTTTTTAGCAGTACTAACAACTGCCTCAATTATCTTATCAGATAATGTGCCGATATGATAATCAGAAAGAATAACTGCGTCATAATAAGGTATTAATTGAGTAACTTTATCAATAATCTTTTCTTCTGTTTCTTTTGATATCTGAGCATTAGTTTGCCTATCAACTCTTACAATCTGCTGAGTTATGGATTGAGAACATGAACCTGAAATACGAGTTTTTGTAATTGTTTTACGTTCTTTATCAGTTATTAATGATTCACAATCAATCCCTGCTTCTTTAAAAGCATTCCTTAAATCACTTGCTTGATAATCATCACCTACAACACCAACAACACTTACTTTTCCACCGTTTATTTCGGAAACGTTATGGGCAGCATTAGATGCACCACCCAAAATAAATTTAGTATGTGTATGCTGCAGAATCAATACAGGAGCTTCTCTTGAAATACGTTCTGTATCACCATAAACCATCTCATCGAGTGCCAAATCCCCAACAACAAGAATTTTAGAATCCTTTAATCTTCTAATGTACCCCTTAAGTTTTTCAATATCTATAAACATATCTCCATCTCTCTTATGATTGCTAATAATCAAATTATCATATATAATAATAGCATAAAAAGGGGTAAATTAATAATAATTTTAAATATAATTTACCTTAAAAATGAAAAGAGAGTTTCGAATGGCAAATAATTATAGCAACCAAGATTCATTAGATATAAAAGAGCTGGCTACCTTAAACGAAGACATCTCTGCAGACTTTTTAGAGCAACTGCAAAGTCAGGTTGCACAATCCGCAAGCGGATTTGCTGAACAAACTAATGACGGA
>CAMTNN010000179.1 GCA_947073895.1 uncultured cyanobacterium | reverse complement strand
GTCAATTTTTTGTCTTTTTTGGTGGAGTATGGAGAGCAGTCAGTAACGACCGAGTACATGATGATTCCAAATGCGTAAACGTCGACTTTAGCGTTGTATTTATGACTGGTAAAAATTTCTGGGGCCATGTAGTGGCATGTCCCACAAATTTTGGATTGTGTCGATATTTGGTCGGATGAATATATTTTTGAGAGGCCGAAATCCGTGATGAGAGGTCTGAAATCTTTTTCTATGAGGATGTTCCCTGGTTTCAAATCTCGGTGAATTATGTTATTCGAATGTAATAAATATAATCCTTCTAAAATTTCAAATGATATTTTAGAAGAAGCTTCAATTAATAATATACCTGTTGCGATAATAGGTGCAAAAGAAGAAGTTATTTCAAAAGCAATTGAAAATCTTACCAATGAAATTAACGGACTAAATATCGTTTATTATCATAACGGTTATTTTTCAAACGATAATGATATTTATAACGAATTAAATTCAAAATCACCGAAGCTTATTCTTGTTGCAATGGGCTCTCCAAGGCAAGAAAAGTTTATTTATAATGCAAAAAAAGTTTTAAAACCTGCCTTAATGGTTGGTATCGGAGGAAGCCTTGATGTTTGGTCAGGAATGGTAAAACGAGCACCAAAAGTTTTTCAGGTATTAGGTCTTGAGTGGTTGTATAGAACAGCCGCACAACCTGAAAGAATCAAGAGAATTTTCCCAACATTACCATTATTTATATTAAAAGCTATGAGGGGTAAATATGTTAAGTAGTCAAGAAATCGAAAAATTAAAAGAATCTGCAAAAAATGTTAGAAGAAACATTGTAAAAATGGTTCATGCAGCTAAATCCGGACATCCAGGCGGTTCATTATCAGGAGCGGATATTTTAACTGTTTTATATGAAAAATGCTTAAATATTCCTACCGATATGAATGAAACTCGTGACAGATTTATTCTTTCAAAAGGACATGCTTCTCCACTTTTATATTCAATATTGGCTCAACATGGAATGTTTCCACAAGAAGAATTAATGACATTCAGAAAAATGGGTTCTAAACTTCAAGGTCATCCTTCTCGCGGTTACGTAAAAGGAATAGAAGCTTCAACAGGGTCCCTGGGACAAGGCTTATCTCTTGGCTGCGGGATAGCTTTAGGGCTTAAATTAGATAAAAATCCTGCTAATGTAGTTGTTTATATGGGTGACGGTGAGCTTCAGGAAGGTTCTAATTGGGAAGCATTCATGCAAGCTGCCCATAAAAATCTCAACAACCTCATTGCTATTATTGATAGAAATAAACTTCAAATAGACGGCTGCACAGAAGATGTTATGTCAATCGGCGATGCTGCTACAAAAATAAAAGCATTTGGCTGGGAAGTTACAGAAATTGATGGACATGATATTAATCAAATTTATGAAGCAGTTGAAAAAGCAAAAAAAGCTGAAAAGCCTTTTGCAATTGTTGCTAATACTATTAAAGGCAAAGGAGTTTCGTTTATGGAAAATAATGCCGGCTGGCATGGTAAAGCTCCTAATGATGAGCAGTTAGCACAAGCCTTAGAGGAACTGAAATAATGAAAACCTGTCCGTTTACAGCAGGAAGGGAATGCAACGATTCTTGTCCGCTATTTATTAGACCTGATGATTTGAATGAATTTGTAACTGCAAGACTATCCTCTATAGGTGTGCTTTCAAGAACAGAAGGTGAATGTTCTCTTAGAATGCTTGCATTAAGTCAAAGCAGAATGATTTTTGAAAATACTAATACAAGAGGTTAGTTTTCAGGTAATTCTATATTACAAAGCTTATGGAATAAATTCATAATCTTTGCCGGATATTTATTACCTTCTAATATGCCTGCAAATATTTCTGCAATAAATTCTTTCTGATTTGTTTTAGCATAAGATGGCATTACCATACTATTGCGCTCACTTTTAAAAATTTTTGATATTTTCGAATTTTTAAAATCATTGCGGCTTTTATCGTTAAAGACATGCCCCATTTCATGAAAGAGTATCGCAAATCGTCCATAATAAACATGACCAAAAGAATTATCAGCAGCTAAAGATAGGTCATTCTTGTCTGACATTTGGTTTAAAACATCAAACATGTTATGTAAAGAACTAACAACGCCTCGTTTATCTATTTTGGAAAGATTTTCAAAATTGTCATAATTTTCTTTAAATTTTTGATACCCATCTCCTAATGATAATTCATCCAAATTCTTATCAGCTGTAAACAGTGTCATAACTTCAAAATTAAAATTAAGTTCATCCTCATCTATTGGTGCAATTGTTAATGTATCAGCAAAAGGACGATAACTTGCCAATGCATCCTCCTTAAGAGCACATTCTTTAATATGCAATGGCATATAAACTTTGCCTTTGAATTGATTATTTAGCACTGTAAGTCCTTCGTTAATCCAATTTGCAATTTCTAAGTCTTTTACCTTAAAGGATTTAATCTTAAAATTTTTCTTGGCAAACTCAGCTGCTTCTTCAATAGATTTAGAGGGCTTGAATTCAATTTGTGGCTCTAATTGAATCGGTTTTTCTTTGATAAAATCTCTTGCCAAAGCCAAAAGATTTACAATAAGAAAAGAAGTGCATACATAAGGCAGAACCCGATAAGAGTCTGTTAGCATTGCAAAAGTGTTAGCTGCAAGAGAGGCACTACCACCATATATAACAGCTTTATTAGCATTACGTTTGCTTATTATACGACCATTAAAATTCGGATTATTATATTGATAAGGTTTTATATTACTAATTTGCATAATAATATAAACCCCTTAAAAAATATTTTTGCTAGATTTTTCCGCTATCAGATTTATCTTCCGTTTTTTGGATTTTTAATTCAGCTTCACGTGCTTTTAACATTGATTGAAGTACAGGATCAACTTGTGATTGTTTTTTCATATCTGCAAAAACTTCCTTCAATTCTTCCTCAGATAACCCTTGAGGAGTTCTGATACAAACAACCACTTTA
>CAMTNN010000178.1 GCA_947073895.1 uncultured cyanobacterium | reverse complement strand
GGCCGCAACGAAGCGGCTTTCTTTTTGTGCACACGCGTAAACAAGGGTCGGACGACATTACATAAGACTACAAGTGGGTTCGAGTTGGTTGGTTAATGTTTATTGTATTTTTTCCATAAGTCAGGACGTTTTTCTTTTGTTCTGATAATTTTTTGCTCAAGACGAAATTCCTCAATTAGCTTATGGTTGCCGTTTAATAAGACTTCAGGTACACATAAGCCTCGAAAATCCCGTGGTTTTGTGTATTGAGGATATTCTAAAAGACCGTCTGCGAAGCTGTCATCATGAGCGGATTCAATTTTGCCCAGAGTACCTTCAATTTTACGTGATACACTGTCAATTACGCATAAAGCAGGTAATTCACCACCGGTCAAAACAAAATCACCTATTGAGATTTCTCTTGGTTTAATAATATCTCTTATTCGTTCGTCAAAACCTTCGTAATGCCCGCATAGTATAACAATTTGTTCGTAATTTGCCAGTTCGTTTGATATTTTATCGGTAAAAGGCTCTCCTTGTGGTGTCATCATAAGTGTAACTGAGTTGTCAAGCTTATTCACTGATTCATAAGCATCTACATAGGGCTGCGGCATCAATACCATTCCCGCTCCACCGCCATAAGGTGTATCATCAACTTTTTTATGTTTATCTAATGTATAATCACGCGGATTTATAGCATTAACACTAATAATACCCTCTTCTGAAGCACGTTTCATTATACTAAAATCTAAATGTGATTGAATAAGTTCGGGAAACAATGTCAGTACATCAAATCTCATGAAAGTAATCCTTCAATATTATTGATTTGTATACGTTTTGCTTTGATATCAACGGAAGTAACAATTGCTTTTACGAATGGCACTAATGCAATACTTTTTGACAATGTTTTAACAGAAAGAAGATCGCTTGCACCGTTATTAGAAACGCCGACAACAGCACCGACACGTTTTTCTCCATCATAAACATCAAGCCCGACTAGTTCATCAATTAAGAACTCATCTTCTTCCAAATGTTCACGTGCTTCTTCTTCATTAATAAAAATTAGCGAACCTTTGTATTCCATTATGTCATTTAAAGAATCAATTCCCTTAAACTTAATTATGGCGCACTTTGGAGTGAATCTCAGGTTCTCAATCTCGAAATATTCATCTTGAATATATACACCCTCAAGCTGCTTTAAAAAGTCTTCTCTGCCTTTTGAATAGCCGAGCTTAGCTTCTCCTTTAACCCCATGAAAATTTAGAATTTTACCTACAGAAATAAAGTTATTCTTCATCTTCTTTCTTCTTTGGTTTTCTTCCGCGTTTAGGTTTTTCTTCCACTACAGGCTCAGCAGGAGTTTCTACAGCTACTGGTTCAATTGGAGCTGGTTCGCTTTTCTTTTCGTGTTTTACAACCATGTAATCAGCTGGTTTATCAGCTCTGTCTTCGTTCCAACGGTCAAGACCTAATTGAGCACGAACAAGCTTAATGCCAACGTGAACACGCCATTCTTCCATTTTTAATTGAGCAGCAATAATCTTATGACAGCCAATAGGAGGTAATGGCAATAATGGTTCATATAAGCTTCTAATAGCAATCATCTGCTCTTGTGAAATTGCAAGTTTACGTTTAGGGAATGGTAATTTTGGTAACATCATTTTTTGACGTACCAAATTTATTCCGAAAAATACTTTTTGCGGTTCTAAACCAATTTTTGCACCAATTACTTCATGTGCATCAGGGTTTGGAAGCGGTAACATAGTTTTATATAGAACTTCAATTTGTTCTAATTGCTCCTTGCTTACTAATAATGGTTTTGCAGGTTTTTGCGGTCTTGGACGTCTATTTTGCATAGGGCGTCTGTTTTGGAAACCGCCGTTATTTCTTCCACCGCTTGCATAATTATTTCTGTAACCGCCGCGATTATCATGCTGCTGACCGTCAGGTCTTCTTTGCTGGTATCCGCCATTACGGTTGTTATTATAATCACGTCTTTGATATCCGCCTTGATTATTGCGGTTATAATCTCTTTGACCATCTCTATTATAATTTCTGTAACCACCTTGTTGAGGTCTGTCATAATTTCTTGGACGTTGCTGCTGATCTCCTGCAGAATATGAGCTATAAGAACTATAACTCTGCATTGGTTTCTCGTCTTGAGAATCTCCTTTATCAGCGTATAAGCAGTTTGGACATATCACTCTTTTGGGGTTCTTTGTTTCAAATTCAGCACCACACTTAATGCACTTGTTTACATACATAATAAAAGCCTCTTAACCACAATAAAAAATTTCACTAAACTATAAATATCCTATCAAAATTAAATAATATGAGATTTAAAAAATAAACGGAACACATCCGATATTCTAATTATAATACAATTTAGAAATATTGCAAGTGTATCAAATATGTTTTATATATTTTGCCAAACCTTCTCCCATAGAAAAGCATGAAGGTATTATTCTTAAAGCTGCCTGTGCCTTGAAATCAGCTGATATACAGCGTCCTATGACATAAAGATTCGGGTATTTATCTACTATTAATGATTCAACCGGCAGCTGATACTCTTTGTAAACTTTTTGTAACAAAGAGCTGTCTTTTTTGTCAGAATGTACATCTACAGGGTAATTTGAAATTAATACCGGATTGTCAAATACTTTTCCATTAATTAAATCTTTATATGTATATATATATTTACCCCTTACTCTTCTTGAAACCCTTACTCCCATTGAATTTGCAATTGATGAAATATATGCATTTTCAAATCCGACAAGGTATTTTTTGCAGAAATTTGAAAGTCTTAAAATGCTTAATCTAGCATCTGTGTAGTCCTCATTGTTTATAAGTCGAGGAGCGTTAAACGCAATGGAGTCCTGCGTTCCGACGACGGAGAATATCTGAAAATAGTTGGAATCCTCTTTTGTTATGTCACCTGAAGCTATAGCCTCTTCAAATAACGGCTTTAGCGCCCATTTGCTAACTTCATCCCAGGTATATGATGTAGA
>CAMTNN010000177.1 GCA_947073895.1 uncultured cyanobacterium | reverse complement strand
ATGAGGAGGAGAAAAAAAAAGAGAAAGATAAAGAGGTAGGAATAAAGAGAAAAAAACGAGAAAAATAGTGTAAATTTAAAAAAAAATCGTAGGAGTTCTTAAAAAGAATTCCTTTTTTTTTTTTTTTTATGAAAGGTGTTGAAAATTGTAAAAGTGTTTGAATATATAAAAACAAACAGTGAATTTCTTTTATTTTTTGTTGACATGTTTTTAAATTAGGAGTAATTTACTAGATGTTATGAAGAAGAAAGCTTTTTTATTACATTTTATTTTAATACTTCTAGCGGGATTGTTTTATTTTATAGCTAATTTTCAAAGAATAGCAATTCCAGGGGCTGTTTTTGATATCTTGGAGCAGGAACTTTCTGTTACGGCACCTTATATTACTGCATTTGGCGCAATATTTATGTATATTTATGCGTTTAATCAACTTATTATCGGGGTGCTTGTAGATAAATTCGGCGGTTTAAGAGTAATATTAGCAGGTGCGATTATCCTTGCTTTGGGCTGTGTAATATTTCCGTTGACTTCAAATCTGCCTTTGATGTATTTTTCAAGAGCTTTAATCGGATTTGGAAGCAGTACTTTTTATTTGAGTTTAATAAAAGAGCTAAAAAATATTTTTTCTGATAAAAATTTCGGTTTAGCGATTTCAGTTATGCTTTTTGTAGGCTATACCGGAGGTATTGCTGCTAATGCGCCGTTTGTAATGATGATGAAAGTCGTTGATTGGCGTGAAATTCTTCTTGCAGTAGCAGGAGTCGTTATTGTAGCAATGATTGTTTTTGCACTATTATTACCAAAAGTTTCGCTTCCTAAGGTTAATAAAAATGTAAAAATAAGAACTCTACCGTTTAGATTAGTGCTTCATAAGCGTCATAACAGAAACTTGTTTAGCTTTGCATGTTGTAACTTTGGGATATCTTATGTTATTCAAACAATTATTGGAAAAAAGTTTTTAGAAGATTTTTGTGTTTTATCTTCAACAAAAGCGGCAATGGTTTTATCAATAATGGCAATTGTAGCTGCTGCTGCAAATATTATTAACGCAAGTGTTTGTAAGTTATGTCACAACCATAGGGTTATGTTTCTTAAAGGTGCTTCTGTTGTAACATTTGTGTGCTTATTAACAGTTTGTATTTTAATTTGGCTTGATATAAGAACAATGGCTATAGCTGTTATATTTTGTATCTTAGCAGGTAACGCAAGTTTGACATCTCTTCTTGTGCCGGTCTTGCACCTTACTAACAGAAAAATGGTTTCGACAACTGCGGTTAGTATAATGAACTTTTGTTTCTTTATGATGGTAGGTTTTTTAGGTACAGCAACAGGATTTTTGCTGAATGTTTTTGAACCAAAGCGGGTTGGGAATGTACTTATATACGGAAATCAATCATATTTACTTTTATTTGGTGTCTTTTTGACTATTTCAATGTTTGAAATGTATAAGGCTGCAAAGCTTAATAATAAATATTAAAATATAAAGATTTTATTAAGTTTTTGCAGACGAGTGTATTAACTACACCTGTTAAATCTTTCTTATATCAGCTGTTCAGCCATTTTTCTATATTTTGCTTTTAAGATAGTATTGATTGACACTCTAAAACCCTTGTGTTGTAATATTAGTGTATGTTTGTACACAAGATAGGAGACTAAAATCATGGCAACAAAAACAAAAAAAACTGTTGAACAGCTTGAAGAATCTCTTAATGCTCCAAGTGTTGTAGAAACACTTGACCAATTAGAAGTACTTATTTCTAAGGTTAAAAAAGCTCAAAAGATTTTCGCAACTTATTCACAAGAACAAGTTGATGCTATTTTCAAAGCTGCTGCAGCTGCTGCTGACAAAGCTCGTATTCCACTAGCTCGTATGGCAGTTAAAGAAACAGGAATGGGTGTTCTTGAAGATAAAATTATCAAGAATCACTTTGCTTCTGAATACATTTATAACAAACACAAATGCGCAAAAACTTGCGGAATTATAAAAGAAGACAAAGCTAACGGTATTAAAATCGTTGCTGAACCTCTTGGTGTTATTGCAGGTATCGTTCCTACAACTAACCCAACTTCAACTGCGATTTTCAAATCACTTATCGCTTTGAAAACTCGTAACGCAATTATCTTCTCACCACACCCAAGAGCTAAAGACTGTACAATTGCTGCAGCTAAATTAGTTCTTGAAGCAGCTGTTAAAGCTGGTGCTCCGGAAGATATTATTGGATGGATTGATGTTCCTTCAATCGAACTTTCAAATGCTTTAATGCACCACGATTCAATTGATTGTATCTTAGCAACAGGCGGTCCTGGTATGGTTAAGGCTGCTTACTCATCAGGTAACCCTGCATTAGGTGTTGGTCCTGGTAATACTTCAGTTGTAATTGATGAAACTGCTGATATTAAAATGGCTGTATCATACATCCTAATGTCAAAAACTTTTGATAACGGTATGATTTGTGCTTCTGAACAATCAGTTGTAGTTGTTGACAGTGTTTACGAAGCTGTTAAAGCTGAATTCCAATACAGAGGTGCTTACCTTGTTAACGCTGAAGAACAACAAAAAATGATTGACCTTCCGTTCATCGATCCAAAACGCGGTACAGCTCACCCTGACATTGTTGGTCAGTCTGCTCACAGAATTGCTGAACTTTCAGGATTCTCAGTTCCTGAAAATGCTAAAGTTCTTCTTGCAGAACGTGGTGAAGTTAATTGGGAAGATCCATTCTCAAGAGAAAAGCTTTCTCCAATTTTAACTCTATACAGAGCTTCTGACTTTGAAGATGCAACAGAAAAAGCTTACTTCTTAGTATCACACGGTGGTGCTGGTCATACTTCAGTTCTTTATACAGATGAACGTTCTAGTGAAAGAATTGATGCTTATGCTAAGAAAATGCCTTCTTGCCGTGTATTGATTAACTCACCATCATCTCAAGGCGGTATTGGTGACTTATTCAACTTCAAGTTAGAACCATCTTTGACACTTGGCTGCGGTTCTTGGGGCGGTAACGCTGTTTC
>CAMTNN010000176.1 GCA_947073895.1 uncultured cyanobacterium | reverse complement strand
TTACCAAGTCTTCAAAGACGAAAATCGGAGCTAAAGCTGGTGTTACCAGACAGCAGCAATGGGTTAGGATTAATCCTAAATTAGAGCTTCTTGATACTCCGGGAATTATTCCAACCAAACAAGATAATCAAATGCAAGCTGCAAAATTAGCATTTGTTAGTTCTGTTTCAGAAAATGCTTATTCTCCGGAGCCTGTTGCACAAGCGCTTTTAGATATGTTAAGCTCTGGAAAATATAGAGAGCAGGTATGTGAATATTATAAAACCGAAGAGTTGACACTTGATAATATTGCACTTAGCCGTAACTGGATTATAAGAGGAGAGTCCCCTGATACTGAACGTACAGCTAAATATATTTTAAAAGATTTTAGAGAAGGTAGGTTAGGGAAATTTATATTGGATGAGTTGCCAGATGAAGAGATGCCGTTGGGTTGATGAAAAATCAGATATTTATGTAAAATATCATGATGAAGAGTGGGGTGTTCCTGTTTATGACGATAGGACACTATTTGAGTTTTTGGTTTTAGAATCTTTTCAGGCAGGCCTATCATGGATAACTGTATTAAAGAAGCGTGAGGCTTTTAGACAAGCTTTTGATAATTTTGATGTTAATAAAGTCGTCTCTTATGATGAAAATAAAATACAAGAATTGTTGCAAAATGAGTCTATTATAAGAAGCAGAGGAAAGATTGCTGCAACAATTAGTAATGCACAAATATTTATTGATATTCAAAAAGAGTATGGCAGCTTTTCTAATTATATTTGGGGCTTTACTAATGGCAATGTTATCAAAAACAACGATGATAGTTTTCCTGTAAGCACTCAGTTATCAGATACTATTTCCAAAGATTTAAAGAAACGAGGCATGAAATATATGGGAACGGTTATAGTGTATTCTTATTTACAGGCTATCGGGATTGTCAATGACCATGAGTTGAGTTGTTTCAGGAGAGAATTAGTATAACAGCGCCTGTTATCATAATAACAGAGGCAATTATTTTTTTGAGTAATCCTTTTTCATTAAATATGTTTACTCCTAAAAATACACTTAAAATAGTTGATAATTGAAATAGAGCGAGAGCGTGTGATACGTTGATTTTAGAAAAAACATAATTGGTTGAATATTGCATTAATGCAACCGCTAATATTAATAGAAGTTGTAATCTTCTGTTTTTTGCGGATATTTTAAGTGGGTGTTTCAGTGCGAGACAAAAAGAAAAAAATAGACCGGCCGATGCCCAATAAATAAAGGCAGAAGAAATGTTCGAGAGCAAAATAACTTTTTTTATAAAAATAGCTTCTGTTCCTGAGAAAATTAGAGCCAGTATTCGATATAAGCATGCTTTTGAAACGATGAATTTAAAATTCGTTAAGAACATTGTTCCGATAATTATTAAAATAATGCCGATTAAATCATTTATATTTGGCACTTCATTTAGCAAGAATATCCCAAAAATAAGAGCAACAACGGGTTTGTACGAATTAATTGGTGCCAATGTAGATAATTCTCCGTAGGAAAGTGCCTTGATTATGTAGTAATTCCCGAGACAACCTAATATACCCATTATTAAAGCGTAGGTCAATATTTCATATGAAAAAACAACTTTATTGATTAGTATTAAGCTAAGTATGCTTAGCCCTAAATATGTATAAAAATTAACTGTTGAAGACTTTTCACCTCCGGTAGTTAATTTCTTTTGAAATACATTTAAGTATGAATTAGAAACAATTCTTGTTAGAACAGCAATAATAATATTTAGCATGAGACTATTATACAATTAATATTTGTTTTTGTTGTTTTTTTTACAGGATTTAACTATAATATTAATTATGGATTTATTAAGAGAAGGGCAGAAGGTTACCATATTTTTTCAAAAAAACGATAAGATGGTAGAAATGTCTTGTGAGATTGGAAAACTTTATGATGACAGGATGGATTTAGTTCTGCCGCAATATTTTATGCGGTATGTAGAATGTTTGCAGGTTGGGGCTAGATTAACAGCTAAAGTATTTTCAAAAATAGGGACTGTTGATTTTAATACGGTTGTTATATCTTCTCCTCTTGAAGATGATTTTACCGTTGAATTAGACTATAACGCTATTAAATTAACTGAAGGAAGTGAGATTCCTAAAATTGAAGCAATTGAAAAATTGGAAATTAAGCGTGGAGACGAGCATATTACTGCTAAAACATTGGAAATTAGTACTGAATATATTAAGTTTAATTCGAATGAAAAGTTCGATATAGGCGAAAATATTGACTGTACTTTAAAACTACCTAAAACTTATGGTATAATAAAATTCAGAGCGGTAGTTTTTGAGATTGATTCAGTTTTTTCTGATGAATTAACGGCAAAAATTTCAACAATGACAGAAAATGACCGTCAAAATCTTTTATACTATATGTATGTTTATACTACAAATTCTGATTAGGAAGCATTATGAAAACTGATATTAAGACAGAATCTAAGACTAAGAATAAAATGTATGACCAAATTGAGCGTTGCAGATTGGATTTGAAAAATGATCCATCGAATCCTGCGTTGCATATAAGATTGGGCGATTTATATATGAAATGGCATTTAGATATCTATAATGCTTGTCAATATATTGATGAAGCTATTACAGAATATCAGCTTGCAATGGAATCATTGATTGATTCGCACGAAATTTATTATAAAATAGGTGTTGCATTTTATCATAAAGGTGATTTAGATAAGGCTCTTAATTATCTTACAATGGCATTAGAAAAGAAAAATAACTATTATGATGCATATTATATGATAGCTGAAACATTTGTGAAGAAGGCTCATTTTACTGATGCTTTTGACGCCGCTGATGCTGCTGTTAAATGTTCAAGATTTGGCTCTTCAAGTGCGCATTATTTGTTGTACAAATTATATGATGCTTCGTCATTCAAGAATCCTAAAACAAAATTTAAAGCTAATTGGGAGAAATTTATTTCTGTTATATTAGCCCCGTTTGATAAGACGGCTGTAGCGAATATATTTGAAGCATTGTCTTATCAAACGGGGCTAATATAACAGAAATAAATTTCTCCCAATTAGC
>CAMTNN010000175.1 GCA_947073895.1 uncultured cyanobacterium | reverse complement strand
AAGACTCAAAAAACAATGTCCAGCGGAGGCCGGCCATCTACATACTACTCTATTACAAAAGATGGAAAAGAAGAATTAAAACACTTACTTTTAACACCGCCACTTGAAAATCCTATTCAATTCTTTACTATGGCAAGAATTAAGCTTTTTTGTGCAGAAATATTGGATAAAGATGAACAAATTCAGCTTTTCAAATTATTAAGGCATAAATCTGAAAGTATTCTGGTTGATACAAAAAATATGATTGAATCGAAAGAATTAGATTTCTTTGGAAAAATGGTTTTTGACAATCTTATTTGTGAATACAAAAATTTTATTTCATTACTGGAGGGATTCACCAATGCCTGCAAAAATTAGTGGTGTCGTAGAAGGTTCAATAGCAGAAGAACTTGAATTAGAAGAAGGAGATGAGCTTCTTTCGATTGATGGCGAAAAACCTCAAGATATGATTGATTACAACTATCTTTGCAAAAATGAATTAATTGTTGTAGAAATTAAAAAAGCTAATGGCGAAATTGAAGAAATCGAGCTTGAAAAAGATTATGACGAAGATTTGGGAATAATATTTGAAAGCGCAGTTTTTGACAGAGTGAAACCATGTCTGAATAATTGTATTTTCTGTTTCGTCGCTCAACAACCAAAAGGCTTAAGAGATACTCTGTACATAAAAGATGACGATTATAGACTATCTTATCTTCAAGGTACATATATTACAACTACAAATTTAACAGACAAAGATAAAGAGAGAATTGCAAAACTGCATTTAGGCCCGTTTTATATTTCAGTACATACAACCAATCCTGAACTGCGAGTAAAAATGCTTAGAAACCCTAATGCAGGGAAAATAATGGAAAACTTGAAATGGTTTAAAGATAACGAAATACCATTTCACGCTCAAATCGTGCTTTGCCCTGACTATAACGACGGAAATGAACTTGAAAGAACATTAAAAGATTTAACATCATTAGGAGACTCGGTTCTATCTATTGCGATTGTTCCTGTTGGAATTACACAATTCAGGGAAAAGGAACTCAAGACTGTTGATGCAGAATGTGCGCGTAAAACAATAGAAATTTCTAAAAAATATCCTAAAGCGTGTTGCTCTGATGAATTCTTTTTACTTGCAGGAGAAAACATTCCGGACTCCAAGTATTACGGTAATTTCTCACAACTGGATGACGGTGTGGGATCGCTTAGAACAATTATGGATGATTTTGACACATTTGAGCTTCCAGATAAACTATCAAAACCATTATCCATCTGTTTTGCCTGTTCTGTTGCAGCTCAAACGGCTTTTGAATACATCGGTAACAAGCTTAATCTAATTAAGAATCTAACTGTCACAGTAAACCCGGTTAAATCAACATACTGGGGTAAAAACATTACTGTTGCGGGGCTTATTACCTCAGAAGATTTAATTAATTCGGTAAAAGAAGTTGAAGCGGATTATATAATTGTACCTTCAATAATGCTTAAACCTTATTCTGATTTATTTTTAGACGGAACATCAATGAGCGAAGTCAGAAAAAGAACCGGCAAGAACTTTTTTATTGCCGAAAACAATTACTCCGTATGCGAAATTATTGATTTGATATATGAATTCAAATAATTGTTCATTAAATATCCGATAAGTGGCTAATATACTGAAAACTACGACTATTATTTAATAGACTTGTAGATAATAGTAAGGAGATTTGGTAATGACCACAGCAGTTGAAATTGAAAAGAAGACAATCAGCGTTATTATAATTGAGGATTTTAAACTTACCAGAGTAGGTTTGAGATGTGCTCTTAATTCAAACGATGATATACAAGTAGTTGCTGAAAGCGATAACGCAACAGAAGGGCTAGAGCTCATTGAAAAATATTCTCCTAATATTGTCTTAATGGACTTAGGCTTGGCCGGCATGAACGGAATAGAAGCAACCTTAAAAGTTAAAGAAATGAACAAGGATATTAAAGTTATTGCATTAACTTCTCATGATAGAGAAGAAGAAGTTATTGCAGCATTATCATCAGGTGCTATGGCATATTGTTTAAAAGATATTGATCCGACAAAACTTGCAGATGTAATTAGAGACGTTGTTGACGGAGTTTGCTGGCTTGATCCGGTTATTGCAAGAAAAGTTCTGGATGCATTTCCTAAACAAGAAACATTAGGAATATTAAAAGACAAGGCTTCGGAAGAAGGGCGAGTGCCGCTTACGGAAAGAGAATTTGAAGTTCTAAAACATCTTGTAGATGGTAAAAGTAATACAGAAATTGCTAAAGAACTTATAGTAAGTGTACATACCGCAAAAGCACATGTTTGTTCAATTCTTCAAAAAATGTGCGTTAATGATAGAGTACAAGCAGCAGTAAAAGCTGTAAAAGAGGGCTTAGTTTAAATACCGTGTTTATTATTTGAGTGGGGAGCTATAGTAATAGCTCCCTTTTTATTTTTGTTTTTGATTAAAAAGATTAAAAAATGTAAATATATATTGAGTTTACTTGCAAAATTACAAAAAAATAAGTATACTAAATACACTTAATCGAGACGGATTTGTAACAATATTGTCGAAATTTGTAACAAAGTAGCAAATATTAAGTATCCGTAGACTTTATTTACTTGTGTAGTAAGTACATTATTATAAGGGTTTGTGTAGTTGAGAATACAAAGATGTTCAGTTGAAAATACAAACAGGCACAATAACACTGCGCCAAGTCCGCAGACATCGCCTGCTTTTAAATCTGCCGGTGCTGGTGCACTTAATGCTGCAGGTAGCTTTATACAATATATTGAAAATAAAGGATTTTTAGCTTCATTTCTTATTCAAGATGCATTAGGTATGACTGCACCAAGGGTTTGTGCAGGATTCTTGCGTGACAAAGAAGTTACAGGACAATACAACATGCAAGAAGGTTTTGAAGTTCTTGGAAGAGAAGGTTTAACTGGACCTTGTATGATGGCTGTAGCACCAATCATGTTAGCCATTGCTGCACGTTTTGGAAAAACTACAAGTGTTAATTCTCAACTCATCAAGCGTTTTGGAAACAGTTTAAAGAATATTGTTTCAAAACCTGAATTTGATAAAGCTTA
>CAMTNN010000174.1 GCA_947073895.1 uncultured cyanobacterium | reverse complement strand
CGCACGGACAACGTAGTTTCCGCCGACAACGAATGCTCCGAACGAGTTAATTACGTTTCCGGCTTGTCCGTGAAGCAGAATTAATCGCGTTGAGCTAACATTTAAACCCAGTCGAAACAAAGTTGCAATTAACAATACGGTTGGGAAAGAAGAGTAATCAAGCGGTTCTTGGGTGTATAAACATACAAGCAAAATAACAACCGCAAGGGAAATGTTTACGGTGAGCAGAAGGTCTAACATAGGCGCAGGAAGAGGTATAACCATCATACAGACGATTACAACCAAGCCTATTGCAAGAACAATATCATTATTCTTTAGTATGTTAGATAATTTAGTTAACTCCATACTCTCCCACCGTACACTATTGTAACATCATAGAGGGGAATATAGCAAGTAAATTTTAATTTTTACAATCGAGTCCTAAATCAAGTGTTGGAGCCTTTGCAACGATAGCACTTGAAGAAATTATATCAACTCCTGTTGAAGCTATATCATGTACTGTATTTAAATGCACATTCCCGCTTGCTTCAACTATAGCTTTACCGTTAATGAGTTTAACGCATTCTTTCATTGTATCCAAACTCATATTATCAAGCATAATAATATCCGCTCCGACAGCCACAGCTTCTTTTACCTGTTCAATTGTGTCGCATTCAACCTCGATTTTGTGAGCGTGTGAAATATGTTCTCTTAATTTTTCTACTGCTTTTGTTAAAGAACCTGCATATTTAATATGATTATCTTTAATCATTGCGCAATCAGAAAGATTGAATCTGTGTAAACTTCCACCTCCGATTTTAACAGAGTATTTTTCAAACGCTCTAAACAGCGGCGTTGTTTTTCTTGTATCAACAATCTTTGCTTTGTATTCGCCGATGGCTTTCTGATATTTATTTGTCTCAGTTGCAATACCGCTCATTCTTTGAATATAGTTTAGAGCAAGTCTTTCGCCCATAAGAACCCATCTTGCAGGGCCTTCAATATCCGCAATCTTGTCACCCTTGTTGATTATATCGCCGTCTTTTTTATAGAAGGTCACGTTTACTTCGTCTGAAAGAATTTTAAAAACTGTTTTGAAAACATTTGTACCGCATAAAATTCCTTCTACACGTGAGTTAAGTTCACAAGCCATTCTGTCTTCTTCATTAGTTAAATAGTCTGTGGTAATATCACCAAATCCAATGTCTTCTTCCAATGCTTTTCTAACATGGTCTTCTATAAAATAGCTATTTAACATATTCTAACTCCTTATTTGCGGTTTTAATTATATTTGAATGAATTCCTTTTTCTTCTGTTTGTTTAAAATCAATTCTTGCGTGTGCTCCTCTTGATTCTTTTCTGTTTAAAGCTGATTCAATAACCAAAGCTGCTGCTGTAAGCATATTACGGTACTCATACTCATCTCTGTTTAAACATTTACGGTTTCTTTTAAAACTATCAGACATATTCTTAACAGCTTCTTTTGCTTCTAATAGGTCTTTTTCGTTTCTTAAGATTCCGACTTTGTCCCACATTAAATTCTTGAGATTTTGTTTCAAAGTATCTGTGTCATAATCAGCCTCGCTTAATGGTTCTGAATAAAGCTTGATTTTGTCTATAATTACTTCATCAATCTTTTTAGGTGTAGCAAGATTTGCAAAAGATAGATAATCTGCAAGCTCATAAGCACAAACGACACATTCTAAAAGCGAATTGCTTGCGAGTCTGTTAGCACCATGTAGTCCTGTTGAAGCAACTTCACCAATTGCGTAAAGCCCCCTTATCGATGTTTTTCCTTCAACAGTAGCCTGAATTCCACCCATTGAATAATGAGCCGCAGGTGCAACTGGAATTGGAGACGATGTTATATCAATTCCATTATCTTTACATCTTCCTGAAATTGTAGGAAAACGCATCAGAAGTTTAGCTTTATCAATAATTGAAGCATTCAAAAACATATTCGGAGAATTGCTTTTCTTCATTTCATTATAAATAGCTCTTGTAACAATATCCCTTGGAGCAAGTTCTCGTTTATCGTGATATTGTGACATGAATTCGTGTCCTGATTTATCAGTAAGTTTTGCTCCTTCGCCTCTAACAGCTTCTGAAATCAAAAATCTGTTTTTGCTTGTTGGGCTGATAGCAAGTGCAGTTGGGTGGAATTGAATGAATTCCATATCTTGCATAATTGCGCCGCTGTTATAAGCTAAATCAATTCCGTCTGCAGTAGCACCATCAGGGTTTGTTGTGTATTTATATAACTGCCCCATTCCACCGGTTGCAAGAATTGTAGCTGAAGTATAAACCAATTCGTGCTCGTCTGTAAGTGTATTATATATAATCAGTCCCTTGCATTCATTGTCAAGATTTGTTAAAAGCTCAACGGCAATTGCGTTTTCCAGAACTGTTATATTGTTGTCTTCAAGCACTTGTTGTTTCAAAGCTTCTACAATGCCTTTTCCGGTAGCGTCTCCGCCAAGATGGAGAATTCTTCTAAAACTGTGAGCTGCTTCCAGTGTAAAATTCAGTTCTCCTTTATCATTACGGTCAAAATTTACACCTGAATCAATTAAGTCATTGATTACTTCATCAGAAATTTCAGAAATATATTTAACTACTTTTTCATCACCCAATCCAGCGCCGGCTTTGAGTGTATCTGCTATATGCATTTCGGTGTTGTCACCAATGTTTTGATGAAGCACTCCAACAATACCGCCTTGAGCGTATTTAGAATTACTTTCCCCTAATGAGTCTTTTGTTATAAGAAGAATTCCATCGGGTAAACTTATTTGTTTTGATATTTTTAATGCTGCAAACAAGCCGGCTGCGCCGCTCCCTACTATTACAGCAGAGTATTCAGAATGTTTCACGACTTTTACCTCAAATCTGATATACTTATATTTTAAATCAAAAAAACAATAAAATTATTAATTAAATATAAAGATTTACTACTTAATTGTAAGAGTCAAAACTTTAGGCTCAAGAGTTTCTTTTACTAAAGATGAGTCGAAATCCATGTTTGGAGCAAGTTCTTTTGCTTTCTCCATATCTGCATAATGCCCCTTTTTGTCTCCATTTAGTAATTTGAAATTAGCTCTGTCAGCATAATATTTTGCTCTGTTAGGCACTCA
>CAMTNN010000173.1 GCA_947073895.1 uncultured cyanobacterium | reverse complement strand
TAAAAGCTAGCACCTACCCGAAAGGATAAGCGCTACTCTAGTTCTATACAGGTTACGGTAGTTAGAGCTACCGCCCCGATATTTTTATTATAACCTATTTTAGATATAATGCAAGATTAGTTTAATTAAATATCATCTCATAATTCAAATCAGCTTTTGCTCGTTCGCTGAGCGGGTTGTTTTCCCATAATTTCATGTGAACTTTTGCAGGAAGGTCTGTTAAATAAAACTCATAGCCTGATTCGTACGGTGAATAATTGTTACAGCCTTCTTTCAGACCGCAAGCATAGCCTCTGTGGTAGAATCCGTTGGTTGAAATAATTCTGTTTGAAAGGTTGCTGTCATATCTGTAGCGGATATTTTGGGATAAATCTGCTGTAACGTAGTTGTATCCTAAGTCTCGAGCGTTAGCATCAGCCAGAACTATGTTTCTGTAGCCGTTGTTTTTGTCTCTAAAATCTTTGTAATTGATGTAAGCACTTATTGTTTTTGTATTTGGATTATAAGTTACTTTATAAGGTCTTAAATAGTCTACGCTTGAGCAATAGTTGTATTGAGCTGAGTTTAAATTTGCAACTACAACATATAACATTAGTTCAGGGTTTAGAATTCCTGTACTTTCTCTTGATTCGCCTTTACCGATATTTTTATTGTTGTTGGCTCCGTTACAACTTACTTCGTGTGCGCTAATCCACTGCAAACCATCTTCAATATTGAATACACTCGGATTTGGCTCATAATTTTTTTTATTATAAAAAGCTGGGGACTCTGCAACAGCAGCTTTACGAAGTTTTAAAATTTCAGCTGCGCTTTTCCCGCTAAATTCTTGCATTGGTGCAATTGGAACATCTGTCGCTTGACTATCATCAGTAAGTTCCACTTTAACTTGTTCCTGTTGAATATTTTGTGTTCTCGGTATATCTTTAGACCATTCCAGATACCTGTCTTTAGCAATAGCAATTAAAAGTGCTATTATAAAAGCTATTGTTATGGTTTTTAAAGTTTCATTATTTGCCATATTCTATTCTCTTTATAACTTTTGCGGGATTGCCCGCAACTACTGTATTTGCTTCAACATCATTAATTACAACTGATCCGGCTCCAATTACTGCGTTATCTCCTATTATAATACCTCCGACAATATTACAATTAGCATAAATAGTGACATTGTCTCCGATAATTGGTATAGAACGGTCTCTTTCTTTGTTGTATTTGCCATTCCCAATGGTTGTGTTTTGATAAATCTTGCAATTTTTGCCTATTTTAGCGTGTTTACCAATAACAATTCCAATCGGATGAGGAAAGACTGTTCCGTTATTAAGAAGAGTCTGTAAACCATATATATTACAGGTATCTTCTAAAGGATTAATTGCTATCCATTTGAGTTTTATCTTGATTCCAAAAATTTTTATTATAATGCGCTGGTTTTCTTTGTATATTCCGAAAAGTTTGCTAACAACTGTCTTTAACATTTATTTTGTTCTCCCAAAACTCTATGTACACAATTGTTATTGTAGCATAAATTTGGCTTATGTATAATATATTTGCATTATAAATAGTATTTAGGTTCTAAACCTTCAACTCTGGCGCAAAGCTCAATAAACTGTTTTGCGGGACTTGAATTAATTTTAGTCAGCAATACTTCTTCAATTTGGAATAAACCAACATCGCCTGTCATATCAACATCAATTCTGATTGGTTTGTTTTCTCCGTGGTGAATTTTGATAAAATTAATCGCGTTTGCTGAATACTTGTGAATATCACCGACTTTTGGAGTTGTGCTGATTGACATTGGGATTCTTGCACGACCCTTTGTCATATCGCAACCATCTGCAATAAGCATAATACCTGCTTCGATTGAATGGATTTTTCTTGAAGACATATGTCCGATGATTGATTCCATTGCAACAGCTTTGATAACAGTTCTTTTATGTAAATCATCCGGAAAAACATATTCAAGGGCACGTTCCATAACCGGCTTTGCCAGAATCAAAGACATTTCTTCATGAGATTGTCTTCCTATCATCATACCTAAATCGTGCATTAAACCTGCTAAGATTAATGCGCAAACACTGTCTTCAAATGTTCCAACTTCTTCGGCTTCTAATGAGGTTTTGATTCCTGAATCACGAAGGATTTTTAGCATTTTTATAGCATTGTTTGCTACCTGTCTCATGTGAACAGGACCGTGGTCGTTGAATCCTAGACGTTTGATTGATACGTTGTTCGCATAATCCTGCATCTCTTGAACCTCTGCATCTGAAAGCAAATAATTTGCAAGTTCTAATGCTTTTGGCAGGGGTTGTAATCTCTTAATAATTTTTTGTTCTACTGCAATTTCTTTTGTTGACTTCATACTATTATTATAACACATTTTTTTCAAATTTGTTTTATAATCAAATATATGAAAAAGATTTTAGCAGAACCAAATTTTGACTCACCTGATATAACTTTACAGGTTCTGACGTCTGAGGAGGTTGAGTATTCTGATTTAACGGATTTTGCTAATAAACTCATAGAAAAGATTTCTGAACTTCATACAAACGCTGAAGGTCGAAAGTTTCAGGCGATTACTCAAGGGATTCTTGAATGTATAAAACTAATCAAGGGTTTTAATTCAACTAAATGGGTAAGTGAAGCAAAGCTTATGAATGAATTGAAATCAGGACAAAAAGCTATTGAGTTCACCAGAATTAATGGAAAACAAGAATGTTGTTCGTATAAAATCATTAATTTTGATCAGATAGATTTTGAAAAAGAACTCGAGTATGCAGATGAATACACGATTATAACGAAACCTCAAAAAAGTGAAGATGAAACTTATATGAAAAAAAAAATAGATGAGGCAAATGCTATAAAAAGTAAAATAGCAGATATCAAAAAAGATATCGAGTTGCGCCGGCAGATGGAAGCGCTGGGCGAATTTATCTGTATGCATGTGGAAGCGGGCTGCCAGGATGAATTGGCAGAGAAAATACAATCCATATTTTCTAAGGACGAGATAGATCGGGTATATGAAAAGATAAAGGATCAGCCGGGTTTTGTTTGGGCACAGGAACTAAGCGGGCAGCTGAAGAGCCTCTGTACGATATATGAAATCAAAGGGAAAGACG
>CAMTNN010000172.1 GCA_947073895.1 uncultured cyanobacterium | reverse complement strand
CAAACCCGTTTTGCATATCTACAACGATTAAAATATTTTTCATAACTCACCTTATTTGTTTTTATTACCTGCATTTGCAGTATTAATCGTTTTCTTTTTTATCCCGTTTTTTCAAACAATCGGGCTGAGTTTCTTTGATTATTCCACAAGCATTTATCATCCGACTTTTAGTGGAGCAGATAATTACATAAAACTTTTTAAAGAACCAATATTTTACAAAGTTATGTTTAACACTTTTATGTACCTTGTAATAGCGGTTCCTTTTCTCGTAACGTTTCCTCTGTTTCTTGCAATTTTGATTAATCAAAAAATCAGAGGCGTAACTTTATACAAAATCCTTATTTATCTTCCCGTAATTGTTTCAATCGTAGTGGCAGCAATTGCATTCAAATGGTTATATTCAACTCAAGGGGTTTTAAATTATTTACTTTCACTCTTGCATATTGCACCAATAGGATGGTTAACAGATACCAAATGGGCGTTATTTTCGGTTGCGGTTGTAACTATTTGGAAAGGAATCGGATATTATATGATGATTTATCTTTCATCATTAATGAGTGTTCCTCAGGATTTATACGAAGCCTGCGATATTGATGGTGCAAACTTTTTGCAAAAACACTTAACAGTCACCATTCCTCATATTATGCCGACAATTGCATTAGTGTCTACCATAAGTACAATTTCTGCAATGAAAGTTTTTGCAGAAATCTATGTTATGACAAAAGGCGGGCCTTTAAATTCTTCAAAAACAATTGTTTATTATATTTATGAACGCGCATTTGAAAATCTTGATTTGGGCTACGCGTCAGCTCTTGCGGTTGTACTTCTTGTTGTTGTAATGATATTTTCTTTAATCAATATTTTATGTTTTGAAAAAAACAAATACGGGGATATTTAATGAAAATACTTGTTATTACGGACTTATACCCGATAAAAGAAGATGAAAAACATACTCCGCGAACTATCCAAAACTTTGTTAAAAACTGGCAAAATTTGGGACATGAAGTTAAAATAATAAAGCCTAATTTTTTATTAAACTCTTTTTTAAGAGGGAAACCTTATTATCCAAACGGGATTTATGGAAATATTGAAAACATAAATTTCTTTTTTCCGTTTTGGGGTAATATAAAAACCTCATTTACTCCTGATATAGTAATCGCACACATGCCAAGCGGAATTTTATACGCAGACAAATTAGGATTACCATTCTGTGCAGCAGTACACGCATCGGATTTAGAAGTTTTAACCAATCCATTATACAGAATGCATTTCAAACCAAGATTAGAAAAAGCCTATAAAAACGCAGTAAAAATTGCTTGCCGTTCTTATGTTTTAAAAGAAAAGTTCTTAAAACTCTATCCTGAATTCGAAGAAAAAACTTTTATTGCACCATCAGGTATTAACGGAGCAATGCAGCGCACATGGTCAAATAATGAAAAAATAAAAGTTCTTACCTGCGGTCAATTTATTAAACGCAAAAACATAGATAAAGTCATCACAGCCTGCGAGAAGATGGATAATATTGAACTGACCGTAATCGGCTCAGGCAAAGAAAGATTAGAAAAACTTTCTTCTAAAGCTATTTTTACCGGACAATTATCGCACGAACAAGTTCTAGAAAAAATGCGGGAATCAGACATCTTTATTCTACCGAGCAAAAACGAAACATTCGGAATGGTTTACCTTGAAGCAATGGCGTCCGGATGTATAACTGTTTGCCGAGAAGGAGACGGAATCGACGGAATAATAAAAGACGGATTTAACGGATTTCTGACCGAAAATATTGAAGAAACCTTAAACAAAATTCTTATTTATCCCGACAAAAATCAAATACTTCAAAACACTTATAATACAGTATCAGAGTTAACGGAAGAAAAAGTTGCAATAAATTATTTAAAAAGCCTCCAATAATGGAGGCTTTTTATGAATTAGTATAACTTATCCAGTGAACTAAAAAGATTATTTATTTTATCTGAGTATTTATCGTAAAAAACACCTTCTTTTTCCAATAAATTTTTAATCTCGTTATAATCACTTTCACTAGACTCCCACATTAGCTTTTTATTTAGATTATTACTTAATAACAATAAATCATTGACAGCACTTATTGGAGTTTCTGCTAGATATGAAGAAGATTCCAATCTTTTTTCTGCTGCTTCGCGACGCAAATCATTCACAGTAACAACATTATCCGTATTTATTCGTTTTACCCTGTGAGGTTGAAGAGCAATTTGATCCAATTTGCTTGGATCAGTAGTTCTGAACAAAAGTGTTGTATGATAGTCTTCTGCACAAGATGACATTAAGTCTTTCATCATCGCAATGGTTTTAGTTTTTGCTTTGTTTGGATTAATAGCATGTTCTAAACCTGCAAAATCAATCAAGTTCCACTCGCCAGTTTTTTGATAATTTTGTTCACATTCTTCTAAAACTTCTAAAACATCTCTAGCCAAAAGTGTTTGATAAGTACCATTGGCATTTTCTTGAATATATTTCGTTAAAGTACTATTTATACTTTTATTTGGACTAGCAAGCATTATACAATTAGGCATTTCTGTTGGCTTGTGTTCTATAATTCTTTGCATTGGGAATATAATTTTTGGTTTAACTTCATTATCTATTACATCTTTAATTGATTTTTCATATATTAATTCAAATCCGGACTCATCTGTTTGTTTACGAATTTCAGCAAGTTCCTCTGCAAGTTTAATGCTTGCTAAATCAGACCTCAATGAAACCATTTGGTTTACATAATCCTTAGCTTGATTTTTTAACCCTGCATTCTCTGCTGCCAGCCTAATTTCAGACAAACCTAATGAAACAATACCCATTAAAGTTCTGTCAACCGGGTCATTCATATCAGCATGAGCTGTTTGTCCGCCCCTGCCATTAACTTGCCACTTTTCACGATGTTCTTTTAAGTATTTATACTGATCGTTAAAAAGTTTTTCCTTCCAACTATCTAAACTCTCATTCATTCCTTTTTTAACATTTTGTATTGTTCTACATCCATCTTGCCTTGTCAATGTAGAAAGTTTAATACCTTTGAAACTTGGAGAATTTTTGATAAATTGATCATTTTCTAATGTTTTTGTTGATAGCAATGTAATTACAAGCAGTTTTGTATCAACAGAAAATTTGTTTATAAAC
>CAMTNN010000171.1 GCA_947073895.1 uncultured cyanobacterium | reverse complement strand
AAACTAAAGGTGTTAAAAAGAGAATTAGAGAGCTTGATAAGGCTAAAGAAAAAATCAGAAAAAATATGTTATAAAAAAGAGGCTAAAAGCCTCTTTTTTTTTACTTCCTGTTTTGTTGAAACAGCTGTGGTGCACCGGTTTGGTTGCAAACTCCAAACTGGCAGCTTGAATTATAACTGTAGTCGTTTTCTACTTGTCTGAATCGTCTGAGTTCTTCGTTAGGAGCATTTACTCTTGATGGATTCAAGCGTGCTTCCGGTGAGCCTGAAAACTCCTTGATATTTGATTTAGGAGCATAAGTCTGCTGCATAGGTTCACGACTGAATTGAGCAATACAGGCACTTCCGTCTCCGTTTATAGGACAGGCTGCAAAAACAGGAGCAGAGGTTAAAATGAACGTTAGGATTAAAAACTTTTTCATAAGGGATTTCTCCTTTCTTATTTTATTGTAATAGTCCATCTATAGATTGCATTGGATAAAAGGAGTAGGTATTAAGTCTAAGGGAGCTGTATATTTCCTCTAAACGTACGATTTGTAAAGTTTTGTTAAATGATAACATAAAGTTGAAGGGTAACGGAGGGAATTTTGTACGCTTACAGAGAGCAAATTCAGGCTAGACCATTACATGCGGTTCCTCAAAAAAGGGCGACCGTAAACCCTCGTGTTGTCAAGAAAAAGCGAAAAGTAAAAAAACAAAACCCTTTAATTTATTTGTTTAGAGTAACTTTTTTGTTGTCTTTTTTTGCGGCATTTATGTATTTGATTCATCCAACTGCATATAATAATATGATTAAGCAAGTGTTCTTCCCTAATAAGATACCAACCGTTACCGGTTATAAGAATATAATGAAGACGCAAAACCCTTGTTATAGTGCAAATGTTGATTTATATAGTCTTGCAAATCCTGTAACAAATTATGTTCATAATGATATGTTTAATAATGAGTTGCTATTAACTCCGACTATTCAAAAAGCGCATAGTGAAGTTACCACAATGTATCAATCCTCGGAAATTGCGCCTTTAAAGGCTCAATTAAACGGTTTAATGGCTCAATATCCTACAATTAAACCTTCAATATATGTTTGGGAATATGATCAGGGGCAGTATATTGATATTAAATCCAATGAACAATATCCTGCTGCAAGTATTATTAAACTTCCTGTGCTTGTAAGAATGTTTAAATCAATTGAAGCCGGACAATTTAAACTTAGCGATGAAATGAAAATGATAGAGCAGTATCGTTCATCAGGTTCAGGAAATCTGCAATATTCTCAAGCAGGTCATAATTATACAATGGATTATTTGGCGAAGATTATGATTCAGGATTCTGATAATACTTCTACAAATATGATTATGGCTAAAATGGGCGGTATGGACGATGTGAACATTGGTTTAAGAGATTGGGGAATTTCTAAAACTTATGTTAGAACATGGCTTCCTGATTTGGGCGGTACAAATAAAACAACTGCTTATGATATAGCAAAAATTCTTTATAATTTGGATAATCCCGGATTTTTAACGATTAATTCAAGAGAGTCAATTATTGATTATATGAGCCATGTTAAAAATGACCGTTTAATACAAGCCGGGCTTGGCGAAGGTGCTTTGTTTATCCATAAAACCGGTGATATCGGCACAATGCTCGGTGATGCAGGTATTGTTTATGCACCTAACGGTAAAAAATATATTGTTGTAATTCTTGCAAAACGCCCTCATAACTCTTATCAGGGAAAAGAGTTTATTGTTAAAGCTTCAGAAATAATTTATAAAGCTATTGTTGGTTAGAGTTCTGATAAGTAAACAGTTGTTTAGTTATCTTATAAGGTTTAAAGTCCCTTCATGTTTTAATGTTCCGTTATAGATATCGCCGTCAGTGTATTTGATTTCTTTTTGTATTAATTGGATATATTTATAAATTATGTCAGTAGCAAAACTGAACGTACTTCGTTCAGAAAAGTCAAACATAGATGTGCGTCCCGATGGCATAATGATATCTAAAAATTTCTCACTAAAATTCCATCCAAAAGGGTGTGATTCATAGGTGGAGGCAAAGTTATCTTGAATTCGTAGCATATTATAGTTGTCACCAAGTTGCTGTGCAAGGCTGTTTGCGTTTTTTTTCTGCAAAATATTCTTTTAGGTTCTTTAATGCGTACAGACCATTGCTTGGTGGAAAGATGCTATCAATTATTTTATGACCAAACTTTGGACATTTACTTTTTATCATAGCATTCAGTGGTCCTACAATAAATTCATCGGGAGAACAGTTATTTAAAATACCATCAAAAAGTTGAATAGCTTTTTCATATCCGTGTCGATCGCATAAATTATGGAAATGTGCAGCATGTGAAAATTCATGCAGGTATGTTTGCAAGAAATGTTTGGTAGTTGGGTGAAAAGTTCCTTGAGCTTCTTCGAGTTCATTTTGTGCTCTTAAATCTGTAAATTGAGGATAATCTGCATTTATACATATCATATCTTCTTCTTTTACGTATACTCCAAGTGGTTTACCTTCAACTAAATCATTTAACGGAAGAAATCCAAATACCTTTGGTAACTTAAATCCTGCTTGCCGCATAATCTTTACGACCTGCTCTACACACCAAGCTACTGTATTACATTCATTGAATTCAGTTTCAATTCCATATGTCTTGAGTCTTTTTGCTATATTAAGGTATTCTTACGGTTTCATTCTTTGAACTGCGTTAATTTCTGAGCTAGTTAGCCCTTTTTTAAAATTAGGTGTCTGTGATGTTTGTTCAAGTTTTAACACTTTCATATAGTTTAACCTTTCTATTTCTTTTTAAACCAATCTTTGTTTTCGGGCCAATCGTTCTTTAGCCATCCTCTGCACATTTTGAAAGCGGAATCTTTTTTGTTTTTACATTTACCGTGTCCCTCTGCAAATTCAATTCCATTTTGTTTGTAAATTGAAAATGAAAAAATTTTTCCTTCTCTGCCATAAAAAATATCTATATCGGCAAAGATTTTTCCATCTTTATAAAATTTGCCTTCAATTTCGTTTCCAAAACAATCTTTGCATGTTGATTCTTGTATAATTCCATTTGCAAACTTTCTTGTTTCAATTTTTTCATAAGTGGATTGCTTGCCATATTCTCCTGTGCTTCTTCTAAGTTCGCCAGTGAATTTTTCACCAGTCTCTTTAGAAACA
>CAMTNN010000170.1 GCA_947073895.1 uncultured cyanobacterium | reverse complement strand
TCAATTAGAGATTATTCCTTTTATAAATTTTCAAAATTATCAAAAATAACAATTCCATCTTCTGTAACTTCAATTGGAAATAATGCTTTTTATGGGTGTTCATCATTAATCCAAATATCAATTCCATCATAGGTTTCACTAAATTCGGAAGCTATATTCTCAGGAACTCCTAATGAAATAATCGGAATATTAATTATTTCTGAGGCTTTCCTGAGTTTTTCATACCCGTTTATTATATCTTCTTTTGTGGTTTCATCTCCAAAATGAGTATTAGAAACCATTCCCATAAACTTCTTCCAAGGTCGTTTTTCAAGTCCTTCCGAAAAAGTCACATATTCTACAATATTATCAACAGTAGACGTTTCAAACTTGGAAGTATTAACAACAAGATAGATTCTTAAATCCTCTTCCTGCTCAATGTTGGTAATAATATCCAAAATATCCAACCCACCGGCACCATAGCCAACATCTATAATAATATTTCCCTCTTGTGATAGACAATTTACTTGGGCAGGAGTAATGTAACTTGCAGCCTCGCCCAAACCAAAATTATCCGGCTGCGTAATAACATTTATCCCTGATTTTTGAAGTTCATTCGCAATAGGGCGAAGTGTATAAGCAGGTTCTACTGTATCTAAATCGACTAGAGTAATTCTTTCACCACACTCAGCAAAATGCCTGGCTCTATTGATAGAGGTTTCAGACTTTCCGCTTGCGTAAGCTCCCGCAAAAACTTCTACAAAACGACTCGGCATACTAAATACCGTCTTCTGCTTCTTCTTCGTCTTCTGAAAGCTTAGGTGCAGTAACTGTTACTCCCAACTCTTCCAAAGCAGCTTGTGCCTTTGGTGCCAGTGCTGTATCGCGGAAGTTTTCTAAAATAGTTTGATAACAATCAATAGCTTCCGGCTTCATATCTCTTAATTTATAAACATTGCCGGCTTTATAATATAATGGAGCAAGCTCAGTTGTAGAAGAAACCAGCATTTGATTATCAAGCTGAATTTTTATTCCGATAAGAGTCTCATTATCCTGAGGAGATAAAAGTGTTCTTGAATAAATCTTTTTTGTTAAATTATCAATATCATCAGACATCTGCTGAACAGCTTCTTTTGATATTTTTGAACCTTTTTTTGCAGCTGATACATCCAAGCACACTGCAGAAATCACAAATATAGCTGTTAATATTGATAAAATAATTTTTTTCATCTTATACCTACTCCTCAACATTATACTATAACAAAATATTGATTTTTCCTATCACTTAAATGTATGATTGTCTTATGGAAAAATTAGTTTATCAAATGTTTATTTTAGGATGCCAGAACCTTGATAATGCTTTATCAAAAGGCTTAGGCGGAGTAATATTTTTTACAAAAGATATTATAGAAGAAGGAAGCTTTAAAAATCTTATAAAAGATATAAAATCAAAAGCAGTAATACCTCCTTTTCTATCTATTGATCAGGAAGGCGGAAGGGTTGAACGCACAGAAAATATCCGTCCCAAAAGACTTTCTGCAAGATATGCTTTTGAAAAAGGAGTTCTGAAAAGCCAGTCAGCAGAAATCTCGCAGGAGCTGGCAGAATACGGAATCAATCTAAACTTTGCACCTTGTGCAGATGTTAATACTAATCCAAACAACCCTATTATTGGTGAACGCTCTTTTTCAAACAATCCGGATGAGGTTATAAACGGTGTTAATATTTTTATCGAAGCATCAAGAAAATATGGAGTAATCCCTTGTGTAAAACATTTTCCCGGACACGGCGACGCTGATAAAGACAGCCATTTGACACTGCCGGTTATCGATTTGCCGCTTGAAGAGATGGAAAAAATTCACATAAAACCTTTTAAATTCGCAGTTAATAACAATATTGAAATGGTTATGGCAGCACATTTACATTGTACTTGTTTTGATAAAGAAACAATACCTGCATCATTAAGTAAAAATGCAATAGAATATTTAAGAAACAATCTTGGCTATGATGGAGTCATAGTTTCTGATGATATGGTCATGAAAGGGGTTCAAGATTATGGCAGCTTAGAAGCTTGCATAATGGGAATAAATGCAGGGCTTGATATGTTTATTTTCAGAAACTCCGATAACGAAACACTGGAAATGATTGATAATCTTTGTAAAATAGTTGAAAAAGATATTGATTTGCAACAAAAAGTCTTGAAATCCAATGAAAGAATTTCAAGACTTAAAGCAAAATATATTTAATGCCTTAACCCTCAGCTTTTTGAGCATCAAAGCAAGCCTTACATAGAACATCTCTGCCTTGAGTAGGATTGAAAGGAACTTGTGTCTGTACACCGCATTTTGCGCAAACTGCATCATACATTCTTTTCTTACCTCTGTGTTGTTGTTTTTTTGCCTTTCTGCAGTCCGGGCATCTTTTTGGCTTATTTGTCAAACCTTTTTCTGCATAAAATTCCTGTTCGCCAGTAGTGAAAACAAATTCACATCCGCAATCTTCACAAATAAGCTTTTCGTCTTGGTACATCACGTGTTCTCCTAAATAAATAATTAACCATAGCAAGCAAAAAGCTTGCTATCCAATTATTCTATACTTTTTTGCAATATCCGTCAAGTATTTTATACTTTTCCGGTTGAACCAAAACCGCCTTCACCGCGTGATGTTTCCGAAAGTTCGGTAACCACTTCGATTTTAGCCTGTTCAACACGTGCAATAACCATTTGAGCAATTCTTTCATCAGGCTGAATTGTGTATGCTTCATTTGACAAGTTTACTACAGGAACACAAACTTCACCTCTATAGTCTTCATCTACAGTTCCAACACAGTTAATCAAACTAATACCATGCTTAATTGAAAGACCGGAACGAGGTCTGATTTGAGCTTCGTACCCGTGTTCAAGCTCAATTTTAAGTCCTGTCGGAATCAACCTTCTTTCCAACGGTTGTAAAGTTATTCCTTCTTCAATAGCAGCACATAAGTCCATGCCAGCTGCGCCTTCTGTTTTATACTCAGGAACAAATTTATTGTGTTCCATTCTAAAAATCTTTAAAATCATACTTTCTCTCTTTATATCTATGCTGTAATAATAGTCTTACCATCAACAACTTCTTTAGGGAAGATTGTAAATTCTTGCAAGTTTTCAATACCCAACTTAGCAGGTTTTTCAACAGGGTTTAAAGCACCTGCTCTTTCTACAGGA
>CAMTNN010000169.1 GCA_947073895.1 uncultured cyanobacterium | reverse complement strand
ACTTAAAGGTAAATTGGACGGTTTCGCTATGAGAGTTCCTACTCCAGACGTATCTTTAGTTGACGTTGTATTCGAAACTGAAAAGAACGTTACAGCTGAAGAAGTTAATGCTGCTCTTAAAGAAGCTGCTGACGGACACGTACTTTGCTACAGCGAAGAACCATTAGTATCTTCTGACTACATCGGTTCAGCTCAATCTTCAACTGTTGACTCATTGTTAACAAAAGTTATGGGCGACAACATGGTTAAAGTTATTTCTTGGTACGATAACGAAATGGGTTATTCTACAAGATTAGCTGAAACTACTAAGTTAGTTGCTTCTAAATTATAATATTTAGAAAAAGTTTACAAAAATAGCTTGTTCAAAAGAGCAGGCTATTTTTTTTATTGAAAAATCTTTTTTCATGATAAAATAGATTTATTATGAAAAGAAAACCAATTATCGCTGTAGTAGGACGCCCGAATGTTGGTAAATCAACATTTGTAAACCGTCTGGTAGGAAAAAGACAATCAATCGTAGACGACCTTCCCGGAGTCACACGAGACAGAATATATTTTGATGTTGAATGGCAGAACAAGCTGTTCACAGTAATTGACACAGGCGGAATCGTTCCTGGTGACGAGGATGAAATCATGGTTTCAATCTATGACCAGGCTCGTATTGCTTGTGAAGAAGCCGAAAAAATCATTTTTATAGTTGACGGAATAGAAGGCGCAACCCCTGTTGATATGGATATTGCAAATATTTTGCGTCAATCAGGAAAGCCTGTTTATTTAGCTGTTAACAAAGTTGACTCATCTAACCAAATCACAATGATTAGCGACTTTTATTCACTCGCTGTCGGCGACCCGATTGCAATATCAGCGCTTCATGGTTCTGGCGGAGTTGGTGATTTATTGGAAGAAATCACAAAAGATTTTGAAATCGAAGAAGACGAAGTTGAAGATAATACTATTAAAATTGCAATTGTCGGAAGACCAAATGCGGGTAAATCTTCAATTGTTAACGCTCTTCTGGGTGAAAAGCGAGTAATCGTATCTGATATTTCAGGTACAACACGTGACAGTATTGACTCACGTTTAAAATATAACGATAGAGAATTTGTAATAATTGACACAGCAGGTATACGTAAAAAAGCAAAAGTTGATTATGGTGTAGAAAAATTCGCTGTTGATAGAGCAATTCGTTCAATTAGAGAATGCGATGTTGCTTTAATGGTAATTGATGCAACAGAAGCCGTTAACGGGATTTCTGATCAAGATAAAAAAATCGCTTCAATCATTACGGAAGCCGGTAAAGGTATGGTTATTGCAATCAATAAGTGGGATTTGATTGAAGATAAAAAATCAAACACAATTAATAAATTCGAACAAATGATTGCACACGAAATTCCATTCTTAGATTACGTACCAAAGATATACATAAGTGCAGTTACTCACCAAAGGTTAAACCAAATCTTTACTAAGGTTGAAGAAGTCTACGCTGAATGCACAAAACGAGTTTCAACAGGATTGTTGAACAAGGTTATTAATGAAGCTTATGCTCTTAATCCGCCGCAAACAATCAGAAACAAACGTTTAAAAATTCTTTATGCAACTCAAGCAGCTGTTCATCCGCCAATGTTCTTATTGTTTGCAAACAACGAAGATTTGCTTAAAGAACACTACAAACGTTATCTTGAAAACAAGCTAAGAGAAGCCTTCGGATTCTTTGGAACACCAATTAGAATTTCCGTAAGAACAAGAACTGACAAAAAGAAATAATAATTACATATAGCTAAGCAGCTTTGCAAAAAGCTCATAATCTGCTTCTACAAAGGCTTTTGCTTGCTCTCTAAGTTTAATATCTTCTGCAATAGCTTGCGGAACAGCAAAAGATGTTCCTGAAATTGTATTTTTAACGTTATGTGTTTTCTTAGTTGAAATCACATGTCGTTCGCCTTTTGCATTCATATCAAAGAACTGACGCAAAGAAATATCACAGTGTGTTCCCAAAGGCATAACTTCATTTGATATATCTGCATTTAATATACTTAAAAGAGTATTCACATCATAGATTTTACCTCTCAAATTTTGAGGAAGTTTCCAGAGTAGACTAAATTGCAAATAATTGAAGTCTATTTTATCTTTTATATTAGATACAACATCTTTAATAATTTCATAGTCCTGCTTTTTAGCTATTCTTTTTCTTAATTGGCTTTTAGAAAGCTTAGCTAAATCCAATTGCAACTCTATCCCTTTTGCATTATTATTTTTTAGGTCATAAGGAAGCAACATAGAGTCTTCAATCATTGAATTGTTTGTAAAATATGGTATTGGATTATTCTCGCCATCAACTCCACCAATAGTTCGAGTGCCTTCGGCAAGAGATAACAGATTAAAACTTGATGCACGATTACCTGCCGAAACAAAGACTTCTGTCCCTCTTTGTACAATTTTTTCGATTTCTTCTATAATATGTAAAATCGTCTTCGGCATAGTTGCTCTCAGATTTGCAGCAACTTCCGGATAATGCAGTTCTTCCGGTTTAATAGAATTATACTCTGACATAAAAAGCATTGAGAGGTTTAAATAATCAAATTTCTTATCATCAGGCAGTAAATTTATTCTCTTTAATTGTCTAAGAACAGATTTTGCATCCCAACTATAATGACCTTTTTTATCTTTTACTTTTATTTCAAACAAATCTAATTCGGAATTAGGTATTAAATTTCTTAGAACCGATACAACAATATTTCCATGAGATTCATCTTTTTTAGTTTTACTGTTAAAATACATTCCATTTTTTCTAAAAATATCAATAACACCTATTCTGTATCGTTTTTTATTAGCCAAAATTTCTGAAAAATCTTCAATATAATTATCAGAATGTATAACCGAATTGGAAATTCCATTCCTATCAAAATAATCTTTAACATTATTCAGAAAAGTTGTTTTTCCTGAAGCAGGTAAACCTTGTACAACAAATACAGCTGGTTTTTCACTGCGCACAATATTACTTAATTTTTCTGCACAGTTTTCTTTTACTTTTAAAATAACAGGTGATTCAGTCAGTTTCATATTTAGAATAATGCTGGTAAAAAAATTTTTTGCTAGCAAATTTTATTTTTACCGTTTTTATAACTAACATGAGAATACAAAATAATTATACAAATCCAAGCTTTAATGCTAAAGGCATCTTAGTCGGAAGATTCGACCCATTCA
>CAMTNN010000168.1 GCA_947073895.1 uncultured cyanobacterium | reverse complement strand
TCTTTCTGGGCTTGGATTCGTTGCACAGAAAATTGGCATAATAACTACAATTCTTATTCTTACAACTATTCCTGCGTTATCATCATATTTTGTACGTTTTCTAAAAGAAGAATAACGTAACAAAATGTAAAGATTATAGCAATTCTTGAGCTTGCATATACTTTATATAAATACGTATGTTAAAGTAAATATGGAGTAGATATGAAAAATGAAAAAGAAAACGAGGAGAACTCCATAAAGCTGCTCGATAATAGTAATAATGAATGTACATTATTTGAACCTGTTGATTCGGAATGCAAGTTACTGGATGACTTTGAACCTATTGAATCTTTAACAGATAATAAAGTTATAGAGAAAAATAATGTTCTGTCTTTTGTATTAGTAGATGGTACTTCAACAACACGAAGGGCTTCAAGTAATATTGAATCAAGGATTGATTCTGCACTTAACGGTTTGATAGAACAGCGGATACAAACGAAGGCGCTACCACTTGCGTTGCGAAAACGATTGATGTATCAAAGGGCTATCAGTGCATAATTATTCTTCAATCTTTTGAATATCAAGTTTGGAAATGTTTTGAGTTGCTTTGTTGAATTTCATTATTCCGGGAGGACTTGTAATTGCAAATGAAATTCCCATACCGCCAACAGCACCTGCAATAGTTGCTCCTAGTGTGATTAACGCTTGTTGCCATGTTTTCATATTTGTTGTTTTCCAAATAGCAACACCAGCCGCACCTGCGGTACACAATCCGGTTATCCAGTTAGATGTCTTTTTTAGTTTTTTTCGTGATTCTTCTGTTGAATGTTTTTCTGCAAATTTCTGAAGTTTTGGTGCTGTTTCTATAATATCTTTATATGATTTTTCAAAAATGTCGCAATCTTTTTGTGGAATTGACATTTTCCCTGCCGTTTGTCCAGTACCGTCAATAACTTGATAGATTGCTCTGCCGTTTTCGGTAACACCTATTTTATTAATTGCACCGTAAGTATTTGGCTGTTTTGAGATATTTTGCACCATAATCACACCTTCACACTATATTATATCTATATAAAGGTATTTTTTATTTAATAATTGCCTTAATGTTAAGTTTTTTAAATTATACATCCAAATCATCAGTTTCTGCTTCCGGAGCATCCGGTTCAGCAACTGTTTTTGTTAATTTTTCGTTTAATTCTTGCAGTGAAATAGATTTATCCATTTTCTTTAAAGCATTTAGAACTGCAATTTTATAATCTGCATCTGCACGGTTTTTAGGGTTATCCATAATTTCTCCGATTTTTTGACCTAAAAATCCCATTACTACAACTGCCGGAACTAAAATAGCGCCAGTTGCAATAACCGCATGAGCATCAATAGCTCCAATTTTTGTAATAGAAACTGTTCCTATAACAAGAATTGTAATCATTATAAAAAATGTACGGATGTTTTGAGCATGTTCCATTATTTATTAAGGTTCTCCATATCTTTTTTCATACAGAATTGGATTAATGTCATTTTATCAATGTTACTAAGATTTGTGAATCTGCCTGAAATTGTGTAAAGTCCGTTGTCGCCTTTTTCAACTCTAATAAGCTGATATTTACATTTTACTTCTTGTTCATCACTAAGTTTAATATTAACTTTGTATTCTTTTTCAATATCAATATTTTCTTCGGTTCTAAGCTTCATACCGCCTGCTGATAGGTCAAGAGAGCGAACCTTGTGTACGGTATCTTCCCAAATGAGTTCAAGGTCTTCAAGAAATTTAATACGCGTAAACTTACGGCGTTGCAAAAATCTGTGCTTCACAGGATTTGCAATTGATATAACATTATTTACAATGTCTTGAATATAAGATTCAAAATACAAGTATCCGTTATCAGTTAGAGAATAAAAATCACAAATATGGTCTTTAATAAGTCCTTCCGGCTTGTATTGTAGCTCCATTTTGAATCCTTCAAGGCTGACGTCAAGAACTTTACCCTTATTGGAATTCTTAAAATCTTGTGGAACGATTGTTACAAGCTGTTCTTTTTTAATTAATTCTCTCATTTTTATCCTCTCTTATTGTTTATCATCCCTTGACGAGTCCTACTGATTTAACTTTAACGTTCGGACTGATTTCATTATACGACATAATTGCTATTTGCGGGTATGTTCTTTCAACAAGTTTTCTGAATAACAATCTTATTGGGGAAGAACACAATATTACAGGCTGATTACCTGTTGCTGTAATAGCTTTTTCAAGTTCTATGTTCATTTTGTCAAACAACATTCTTGTAAATGCAGGGTCAAGTGTAACACTTGTTCCGTCAGGGCTTGCACCTTTTGCAATTGTGTTTTCGATATCAGGTGAAAGTGTAATAACGTATAAATCGCCTGTATCAGCAAGGTTTTGTTTGCAAATATTTCTTGATAACGCTTGTCGAACGTGCTCTGTTAAGAAATTCGGATTTTTGTTAACTTTAGATTGTAAGCTGATTGTTTCCAAAATTGTTTTTAAATCGCGAATAGCAACTCCTTCTTTTAAAAGATTTTGGACAACGATTTGAACATCGCTGATAGAGATATCTTTCATAATGTCGTTAACATAATCTTCTGAAACTTCTTTTTTAAGGTTATCAATAAGCTGCTGAATGTCGAATCTTGAAACAATTTCGTAAGCACATTTTTTTATAACTTCTGTTATGTGAGTTGAAATAACGGCAGAAGCTGAAACAACTGTATATCCTGACATTTCAGCGAGGTCTTTATCTTTTGCTTCAATCCATAATGCAGGGAGTCCGAATGCCGGTTCAATTGCATGAATTCCGTTTATGGCAAGGTTTCCGACAGGGTCGCCGGCACACATTGCTAGATATCTTTCAGGATAAACTTCTCCTGATTCAAGTGCGACACCTTTTAGCTTTATTTGATATGAGTTTGGAGAAAGTTGCAAGTTATCTCTAACCCTGATTGATGGAAGTACAATACCCAAATCAAGAGCTGTTTGACGTCTTATCTGCGCAATTCTTTCAAGTAAATCTCCGCCCATTTCTACGTTAAGCAATTGAACTAGTCTGTAACCTACTTCGATTTCGATTGTATCCACGTTAAGAAGTTCCATAACGCTTTCTTTGGTAGCTTTTGCACGTTTTTCTTTTTTGCCGAGTTTTTCTTGCTGTTCTTGTTCGGCTCTTTGTGCTTCTTGCGTTTCAACAAGTTCTTTCTTTTCTTTTGTTTTTAGA
>CAMTNN010000167.1 GCA_947073895.1 uncultured cyanobacterium | reverse complement strand
AAGCAAACTAAACAAAGTTACTACAATAAATCTCAGACCCACAAATAATAGTGTTTCAACTCCCTGATATTCAAGTACATTTTGAAGCCCGAAAAATTGGTTATATAAAAAGAAAGTATACCAATGGATGAAAAATAATCCAAAACTGTATTTTGCAAGAAAATCCAGCACTTTATTAATTCTTGTGTGAGCAATGAGCCATTCGTCATAGTGTTTTAAGTAAGCCAGTAACAAAATTGTCATAAATATTTTAGAAATTGTTCCGTTACTGTAATTTGTATTTAATGCAAGATAAATATTGACTACTGCAGAAATTAGCATTAAGCCCCAGTATAAAAATCTTTGTCTATAGAATTTATCAATAATGGAATCTTTATATTTTGAGCAAAACATGCCAAAAACATACATTGAAAAGAAATGAACAAACCCTGTCAGTACATAACCAAGGTAGGCAAAATATTTATCAGTATACGATAAATTCATTACAGTGTTATAATCAACATCATGACGATTAAAGATTATTGTAACTAAAAATAGTATTGGCAAAAGTTTATATAAAATATTTTTCCTTTCAAGATACAATAAAATCCAGCTGAATAAGAAAAATATTGTTATCATAGGTATAAACCATGCAGGAATGTTGTGCACTCTTCCTATAGATAACATCATCGGTATTTGCACTATTATAGGCAATCCGTCAAAAGAGTTTCCGTAAATAGAAGGCATTAAAAAGCATAGAATTAATCCCGGAATTGCACAGAATAAATAAGGCAATATTACGTTTTGCCATTTTTTAGATAAATAGTTCTTGTATTCAAATTTATAAGATAAATGCTGAAATAAAAAACCTGAAATAAATATAAATAATGCTGTACCACCGCAAACCATTTCAATGTTGAGTTGCGAAAATATCGGATTACAGCCATTAAACTGCATTGTATGCCCCATAACAATTAAAAGTATAGCAAGTCCTCTAAATACATTAATATAATTAAGGATTTTTGTTTTCTTCACTTGGTTCATTTTCGTTTACCCCTGCTCCTAAATCAAGCCAAACTACACCGTAAGGCGGGATTCTAAGGTGCATTGTCTTACTTTTTAAAGATATATCAACTTTAATATTATCGTTATTAACAAGATTTTTTAAAGATGTGATATGACCGTTGTTTTTAAGAATTATATTTATTGGTAAGCTAATTTCAGCGACTAATTTTTCATCTGATAAATTATTTATGACAAGAATCTGCTTATCTTTGTCTTTTCTGATGTATGAAAAATTCGCATTATTTTTGGTTTTTAGAGGGATAAATTCTCCTCTTGTCATGCAAGGAAGAGTTTTTCTTAACTGAATTAAGTTCTGAACTTTTTTATATACTTTGCTGTTAAACAAATAATAGTCTTTAGTTGAACCGTAGAACAGTTTCGCAGGAACATTCCCTCTATGTATATCTCTTGAATCAAATGCACTTAAAAGTTTTAATTTTGATACCTGTAATCTGCTTTTTTCTTTATCTTTTGCATAGTGGAAGTTGTTCGCAACTCCGACTTCATCACCGTAGTAAATAATAGGAATTCCCGGTAGTGACAGAAGCATCGAAAACGCAAGTTCAATCCTGTCAGGGTTCTTGTCCAAGAAATTTGCCATTCTTCCAGATACACCAAAACCTTTTCTAAAATTAGCTCCTTTTGGTGCTAATTCATTATAAATCAATTCTCTTGTCTCAGAATCCACCATTTCTAAGGTTAATTCGTCGTGTACTCTTAAAAAAGTTCCCCACGACGCGGATTGTGGTATTTCAGGTGTAGTTTTGTATGTATTCAAAAAATAGTTTTTGTCTTTTGAAATTATACTTGCCCACAAAGAAGGCATATAAGGAAAGTTGTAAGCTATTTGGGCTTCGTCGGTTCTTTTTAGTTTTTTTGTTTCGCCATCTTCTGTTTTAATTTCGACAATTCTTTCCTTTCCAAAATACGGAAGCAGGTCTTTTGGGGGCTGGCATGCTTCAACTTGAATAACTGTAGCGGGAGCGGTTAGTTGAATATAGTTACTGATTAATTTTAGAACTTCGTGGGTTTTTGGTTGATTTTCTGCATTTGTTCCCTTGTCTTTTGAGTAATAAGGAACTGCATCAAGCCTGAAAATATCAATTCCCAGATTTGTCCAGTAGCTTACTGTTTGTAATGAATAATACAAAACTTCAGGGTTTTCCCAGTTTATGTCGAGCTGAAAAGGATAGAATGTATGGTATAAGTAATATTTGTTGCCGTTAACTTCAACTTCTCTCCAGTGGTTTTCTGTATTTTCAGGGAAGATTAATCTGCGTTTTGATATTGAACCGTCATTTTCCCGGTATTCAATAACAGTGCCGAGTTTTTCATCTTCGTATTTTGTGTATTCAGGGATTTTATCTGTGCTTATAAAGTAATCAAGCTTTGATAAATCACCGTTTTGCAACTGTGTAAACCATTCATGTTCGTCTGAAAAATGGTTTAAGACAAGATCTGCTTTGATTTTAAAGCCTTCTTTTTTTGCTTTTGTTACGAACTCTAAAAATTCTGGCATGCCGCCTAAATCTTTTCTTACATCGCGAGGATTTTTAACATCAAATCCTGAATCAGACATTGGAGAATCTGCAAAAGGAAGCATATAAAGGGTTGTTGCACCTAACTTTTTAAGATAATCAAACATTTCTGTAGTATCTTTAAATGTGTTGTTTCCGTCTGCGTCTTTTACTCCAAACTGGTCAACATAGAACATATAAATAATTTCATCTTTATACCAGTCGGATGACCTTGTTAAATCAAGAGTTTTAAGTTCGGAAGAACGATTCTTAATTGCAGAATCAGCGAGCTCTTTAACCTTATTAAAAATTGTTTGAGCGTTTTCTTCTCCATAAATTTTTATAATCGAATTGTAAATTTCATTTTCAAGTTTTGAATTTACTGTATTCTTGGCGCTAGCAGCAGGAATATTTGTGTTTGATACGTCAGTACTTTGAGCAGCAAAAACTCCGGAGCTAAGCAGTAATATATTAAATGCTAATAAGAATGCAACGACGTTTTTTAATCTTTTCATAAGTATATTTTAGCATAAAATAAAAAAGAGCCTTTAAGGCTCTTTTTTAAATGGTGCCGCAACTCGGAATTGAACCAAGGACACAGGGATTTTCAGTCCCTTGCTCTACCAACTGAGCTATTGCGGCTAGTCAGTATATGTTTAT
>CAMTNN010000166.1 GCA_947073895.1 uncultured cyanobacterium | reverse complement strand
TCCAAGTAACAAATGTAAACGCAATAAGAACTACAAATTTAACGATATGTATTTAGCTTTAACCAGTTTAACAAATTTGAGACATGACCTTGCTCATGGTACAAAGCTTTATTTAGGCAATCCAGATGATTTAATAGATTATTTCAAAAAATCAATTATTTGGCTTTATGAAATAGACGATATAATTAACAAAATGGGTTAAAGCTGTAGGAAGTTTTGTAAAAACAGTAATTTAATCGCATAATTCTCTGACAGCTAAAGGAGATTTAACTCTACCTTTAGAAATTTCATTTAAAATAAAAGATGTAACTTTTAAAACACTGATGTTTAAGGAGATTAGACTATGCATACAAATGAACCACAAGCACCTAAAAAGACAGGATTAATGGAACTAATCCTTCAAAGTCAGGGCTCACAATTTGTGATACCTGTATATCAAAGGAACTATACTTGGACCACTGGCAAAGAAGTTAAACAATATTTTGACGACCTGAAAGCAGTATTGCTTGGGCAATACGATAAACATTTTATGGGCATTATGATATACCTTGATACGCCCATAAGTTTTAGCTCGCGTGAATTTTCAGTTATTGATGGTCAACAGCGGTTGACAACGACGTTTTTGCTTTTATACGCTGTTAAAGAAATAATGCTTAGCCGCGGGATGATGCAAGAAGCAGATGCGTTAAACAATCAATATCTTACGAACCCCTATTCGGTGGATAAATTGAAATATAAATTAAAACCGCTTGTGGCAGACGATGAAGTATATCAACAAATCGTTACAGGAGATATTAAAAGTATTACAGAAACGAATTCAAATGTTTATAAAAATTACATTTGGCTTAAAGAAAATATAGATAAATTATTAGGGCAGTTCTCGTTGAACGATATTCTTATGGCTATGAATAAGCTATATATCGTTTGCGTTCCGATTTCCCAAGATGATTATCCGCAAAAAATTTTCGAGAGTATAAATGCTACTGGCGCAAAACTTACCGCATCGGATCTTATACGAAACTTTATGCTTATGCCTATATTAAGCGATAAGCAAGAAGAGTTTTATGCTAAATATTGGAAACGGCTTGAAGAATTACTAACAAACGATTCAAAAAAATTGGAAGCATTCTTCCGATTGTATTTGGCGGCAAAGAACAGAACACTTCCAAACAAAACTGCCGTATATAGTATATTCGTTGAGTGGTTTAATAGAAACAAGGATATTTTGGGTATTGAAGGCATCTTCAAAGATATCGTTAAATATGCAGAGTATTATTACACTATTTACAAACAAGATATAAAAACCATTGATACCAAGATACGTAATTCTGTTCGAGAATTCAGATATATTCTCTCTGAAATGCCAGCTCCTTTGTTTATGGAATTATATTCATTGATACAACAGGGACTTGCGACAATGGAACAGTTCAATGAAATAATGTGCATGACAAATACATATTTAATACGTCGTGCTTTATGTGGTTTGGATACAAGCGATATCACAAGGCTGTTCCCGTCTCTATTGAATGATGTCCTTAAAGAGTGCGGTAAAGATTATTCTAAGTTAGTTGATAGCTTTAAGCGTAATTTGGTAAACAAAAATAAAGGTAATTCAATGGAAATGCCTGATGATGTGAAGTTGCATAATAGCGTCATAAACGCAAACATGTACAATTTGCGTATAACCGTTAGAATGTTTTTTGATAAACTTGAATTGTCCGACAATCCTGCTCCGGTTGATTTAACTGCATTAAGTATCGAGCATCTTATGCCGCAAACTCCTACACCCGAATGGTATACAGAATTGGGCGTAGATGAAGAAACATATCAGCGCAATTTACACAGGCTTGGTAATTTGACATTGGCGACAAAACCTGACAACAGTAAAATGCAAAATAAAGTATGGCAGTATAAAAATGAAATTCTATCATCTACTTCTCATTTAAAAATAAATGAAGCACTACTCAAAAAAGATAAATGGACAATAGAAGATATTAACAAAAGAACTGAAGAATTAATACAAAAAATTCAAGAGCTTTACCCTTATTTTGAAATAAGTGGTGATGCTGTTGTTAAGTATCCAATCTATCTTGAAGCAAGCGACATATTGGCGACAGGTAAATTCTACGAGGATGACGGTAGCGTGGAAATAGACGAAGGTTCTATGTTGAATACGAGATTCGATAATGCAACTGCCTATCCCGATATAGAGGATATGCGACAGGAATTAATTGCAGATGGAATAATTGGTGAAACTGAATCGGGATTATGCTTTTTAAAAAATTACATTTTTTATTCTCACTCCGCAAATTCAACGGCACTTAGCGCTACTGCAAGTCTATTGCTTCACGGTTCAAGAAACGGTTGGGAATATTGGCTCCTTGAATCTGGGAAACCTATCAAGTCAAATAAAGCACTTAAAAAGAAATTTAATTAAACCATTTTCAGCTTATAGAAGTAGCAAATTTTACTTGCTATTCGAATGATGCAACTCCAAGAAAGCAATGAATAACAGCTTAATCTTTTTGTAAAGATGCGCACAAATTAACAATTAAGAAATTGCTGAACATAACATAGATAGTCAAACAAAGGCTTTAGGAAAACATAACAAGTCAAGATTTGCTGAATAAGATGAACAGTTTAGATTGAGGAAAATTTAAAATTGACAAGAGAAGAAAAGTTAGCTTATCAAGGATATATAATTAAGCAAATTTTGGAAGCACCGCTTGAAGAAGCAATTCAAATTTATTTGCGGATATTATTGGAAAGCCGTTAAGGATGGCGATCTTACATACTATTTTATGAATGCAATTCTTAAAAAATCTGAGTTCGGTAGGACAAATAATTATGCAAGGTCATATGTTCGTGATTATCTTCTCAATAGCGAATTAGCTGCTGAGTTAAAGAAGGAATTTGGAGATAAGCTTGTTCCTATTTCCTTAGATTTGACATCTATGGATGGATTTAAAGATTATGGATGTGTTGAAGGTGATATTTTAGCGATTCCCAATATTCAGTTGCTTATGAAATTTGGCGAGAGTATTCCCCTGATTGATAGTTGGTATTGGCTTGCAAATCCTAATCAGACACCAAAAAGAGGAGATGCTCACTATGTTCAGTATGTCTGCTCCGGTGGCCGCGTGGACTACGGCGGCGGCTGTGGTTATGCGAGGGGTGTGCGCCCGTTTTTCATCCTTAAATCTTAAATCTTTGAATCTTGCGAGAACGTAGAGGGTTAACCAGCAAACAGGAAAGTGTGCGTTAGCACACTTCCGTGAGCTGCCAGTGAGCGA
>CAMTNN010000165.1 GCA_947073895.1 uncultured cyanobacterium | reverse complement strand
TATGGCAGAAGTCGGAGCAATAGGCGGAGCAGGAAATGCTGAATCCTTATGGACAAAAGCCGCAGAAGTAAAAAGAAAACCGGTTGAAGAACAAGCCGCTGGCGGTATGACTGCATCATTTGCACCGAACGGCGCAAATTTCCTTGATACAGTTAAATCAACATTTGGTACATCAGGTAACAACTGCGCAGGTATTTAACAGTCCGAAAAAGACTCGCTGGCGAGTCTTTTGAGTGGCGTGTTAGACTGCGAGCCACAGTGTCGGCACGCGTGAGCGTGACGAGCAGGTGGCGAAGTACAGCTTTAAAAAAATAGAATTTTGTGTTAAGATATCGTTGCTATGATTTTAGTAATTGATATTGGAAACAGTAATATAACATTTGGTATATTTGACGGTGACGAACTCGTTAAACGGTTTAGAGCGCCGTCAAATATTTGCCGTTTAGACAGCGCAGCCGTGCGCGACCCGCGGTTCAGCGGGGCGGAAACGGCGGAGTACTGCTTTTTAGATTTAAGCTCAATTGAAGAAAATATTGGCGACTGTCAGATTGATGGCGCTATAATTGCCTCAGTTGTCACGGGTTTAGATTATGAGTATAAGCGTGCAATTGATAAGAAATTCGGCATTGATACGCTTGTTTTGACGCCTGAAACTCCGCTTAATCTTGATATCAAACTCGACAACCCGTTGGAAGTCGGCGCTGACAGAATTGCAAACGCGATGGGCGTTCTGGAGAAATTCGGTCAGAACGCTATTGTTGTTGACTTCGGAACGGCAACGACTTTCGAAGTTGTTACTAAAAATCGTGAATTTATCGGTGGTTTGATTACTACGGGCTTACACATGCAGCTTAATGCTTTGAATGCTAAGACCAGTAAACTTCCTAAAATTGAACTTTATCCGCCAAAACACGCCGTTGCAACGAATACGGTTGATGCGATTTTATCAGGGATAGTTCTTGGTAATGCCTGCATGATTGACGGAATGATTAAAAAATTTAAGGCCGAACTTGCACCTGAAGAATATATTGTGGTTGCAACAGGCGGTTTTGCAAGCTTTATTGAGGGATATATGAAAGGAAGTTTTGATTATATTCTTCCTGATTTAACGCTAGAGGGGCTTAAAAGTATATATAATTATGTTATGCTGAATTGCCTGAAAGAGCAAAGACACTAAGCGAGAACAATACTTAAATCTAATTCTTTAAGCATTTCCTTATCTTTATTAATTTCTTCTCCTTCGGTTGTTAAATAATCACCTGCCAGAAGACCATTAATTCCTGCTCTTAAACCAAGTTTTTGAATTTCTTTTGACAATCTTGTATTTCTTCCGCCCGCAAATCTTAAAATTGCCTTTGGCATTGCTATTCTAAAAATACAAATTGTTCTCAAAACTTCTTCTTCTGTGATTTTATTGCCATAATTTTCTAAAGGAGTTCCTTTAATAGGATTTAATACATTAATAGGTACTGTTTTAGGATTTAATTCAGCCAAAGACAGTGCCATATCAATTCTATCTTCTTTTGATTCACCCATCCCTAATATTACGCCTGTACAAGCCTCTATTCCATTGTTAACAATATTCTTAACCGTTTTAATCCTATCTTCAAAATTATGTGTTGTACAAATTTTAGAATGATAATTTTTTGAGGTATTTATATTATGATTAAATCTTTCTACTCCTGCTTCTTTAATCTTTTTTATTTGGTCTTCACTTAATAACCCTAATGAAGCACAACAATGTATATCAGGAATTGATGCTACAGCTCTAATCATTTCAAGAATTTTATAAAAATCATCTCCCTGTTCACTTCTGCCTGATGTGACGATACAAAATCTTGTCGCACCGTTTTCTTTTGCTTTTAGAGCAGATTGATAAACTTCATCAACTGAGAGTAAAGGATGGCATATAATATCAGCATGATTGTGTGAACTTTGAGAACAGTATTTGCAATTTTCACTGCATTTACCTGTCCTTGCACTAATAATTGAACATACTTCAACTTCATTGTTAAAGTTTTCCTTTGTGATTTTTGAGGATTTTTCAATAAGTTCACTTAAATCCATATCGTACAATCTTGATAATTCTTCTTTGTTCATTTTTATTTCCTTTTTAATTTATAACTTTATCTATAATCCCGCCACCCAGTACAATATCATCTTTGTATAATACTATTGATTGGCCTGGTGAAATTGAGGTTTGCATATCTTTAAAATGCACTTCTATATTATTTTCATTAATTTGTTTTACCAAAACTTCCGTTGGTTGTTGGGTTGAGCGAATTTTTGCACTGCAAGATAAATCTTTCGCAGGAGAAATTCCTGATATCCAGTTGATTTTCGTTGCAATTAGTGTGTCGCTGAATGTATCTTCTTTAACCCCAACAACAACTTCATTTGTATTTTTGTTTAATTCAATTACATACAGGGGTTCTGTAGAACTTATACCCAACCCTTTTCTCTGCCCGATTGTATAATTCCAGATTCCCTTGTGTTTGCCTAAAATTTTGCCTTTTGTGTCAACAATATTACCAACTAACTCTTTAACCCCCAAAAGTTCGTTATAATCGCCTTCATAAAAGTCTTGACTATCGGGTTTATCCGCAACAGTTAAGCCGTATTTTTTTGCGATTTCTCTGATTTCATCTTTTGAATAATCGCCTAAAGGAAGCAGGATTTTAGATAACTGTTTCTGGGTTAAGCGGTACAAGAAATAGGATTGATCCTTGTTCGGACTTATGCCTCTTTTTAACAAAAATTTTCCATCTTTATTCTCGATTCTTGCATAGTGACCTGTTGCAAAGTAGTCAAATTCTATTCCGTTTAATTTGGCCAGTTCCGGTAGAACATCAAACTTAATCAAAGAATTACACCAAATACAAGGATTTGGGGTTCTGCCTTCAAGATATTCTTTTTTAAAGTTGTTTAAAACAATGCTTTCATACTGTCTTGCACAATCAAAAACGTGAAATTCAATACCAATTTCTTTACAAACATTTCTTGCGGCTTCAATATCTTCTTTTTCATCCGGTCCAAGACAGGCACCATGCGTTTTCTTTGTTTGGAGTTTGCCTAATTTTTCCTGAATTTCTTTGTAAACTCCGTCTTTCCCCCATATTGCCATTGTTACACCTATGACATTATGCCCTTGTTCTTTTAATAGTAATGCAGTTGTTGATGAATCAACTCCGCCTGACATTCCGACTAATATATTCATGTTTCTAAAACCTTTATCAAATATGTTATGCTATACCATAACATATTATAAACATTAACTTTTGGCAAGTTTAATATTTTATGGTATAACATAATTATGAAACAAAATGAAA
>CAMTNN010000164.1 GCA_947073895.1 uncultured cyanobacterium | reverse complement strand
ATACCATAGCAAGACCAATCCCTGTATTTCCGCTCGTCGGTTCAATAATTACTGTATTGGCGTCAATATCACCGCGCTCAAGCGCAGAATTAATCATTGAATACGAAGCCCTGTCCTTTATTGAACCAGAAGGGTTAAAATATTCAAGTTTCAATAATATATTATCCGAATATCTTACTAAAGGAGTATTTCCAATAGTTTCAAGAATGTTATCATATATCATACTAATTTAGCGAACTTTCTTTTGCCTGCTTGTAAAACCTTGTCCATATTCGGTGTAACCATAAATGTCATATCAGAAAGTTTTTCACCGTCAAGTTTTACACCGCCGCCCTGAATAAGACGTTTAGCTTCACCCTTACTTTGTACAAATTTAAGATTAACAAGCAAATCTAATATATTTGTATCAGCTTCAATTTTAACACTTTCAATATCATCAGGAATTCCCTTGTTGGATACAACATTGATAAAATCTTCTTGAGCTTTATCAGCACCGTCGTTTCCGTGATATTCCTCTGTAATCATGTGAGCTAAACGCATTTTAATATTACGTGGATTTACAGAACCTGATTCAATCTGTTTATCCATTTCTACAAGTTCGCTTTGCGGTACATCTGTTAAAAGTGAATAATAACGAGTAATCAATGTATCAGGAATACTCATAAGCTTTCCAAACATATCTTTTGCACTATCCGTCAAGGAAATACAGTGTTCAGGATAAGTCTTTGACATTTTAACAACTCCGTCTGTACCTTCAAGAAGTGGTAATAACATAACGTGCTGTGGATATTTTTTACCATAAGCAGACTGAATATCACGTCCCAAAAGAGTATTAAATCTTTGATCTGTACCGCCTAATTCAATATCAGCATCAATAGCAACTGAATCATAAGCCTGCATAAGAGGATAGAAAAATTCGTGTATAGCAATCGGACGCCCATCTGCATATCTTTTTGCAAAATCATCCCTTGTCATCATCTGAGCAACGGTAATTTTACCCGCCAATTGAAGCAATTCTGTAAATGACATTTTATGAAGCCAATCAGCGTTATTAACAACTTCAGCATTACTTACATCAAGAACTTTTGACATTTGCTCAAAATAAGTCTTAGCATTCTCTTCAACTTGTTCTTTAGTCAAAGCAGGTCTTGTATCAGATTTTCCTGAAGGATCACCAATCATTGCAGTAGCACCGCCAACAAGAAGAACAATTTTATGTCCGAGAGCCTGAAACTCTCTTAATTTTCTCATAACAACAGTATGACCAAGATGTAAATCCGGGCGGGTCGGATCCATACCTAATTTAATTCTAAGTGGTTTATTATTATCAGCAGCGTATTGTAACTTAGCAGCCAAACCTTGAGCACCGTCAGGTAAAAAATCTGCATTACGAGTTAACTGCATAGCTTGTTCAATAAATTCTTGTCTTATTTCCATTTTTATACTCCCTATTAATTATTTTATGATATCATAAAGGAACAAAAATTTCTTTTATGTGTGTTAATTATATTATCAAAGGAGGATATATGTATATTTCGCCAATTTCACAAAACAACAATCCATTCAAGGGTACTCTTAAAATTAATAACCTAAAAAATGGAACAACAAGATGCATTACAACATCTGCAGAAGCCGGAGCAAAAATGCACGAAACATTCTCCGGTACAACAATGTTAAACAACCGATTATATGAATTTACCGGCGGTGGTGCTGCGAAAGCTCTTGAAAGACTCAGAGGGTTTGTTAAATTCTTTGCAGATTCTGCAGGAAGCGATTTTCATAAGGATCTAACTTATCCCGAAGTTAAAGATTTCGCTGCTAATTATAAATCCACAGCGAAATCTGCTGAAATAAATGTACCAAATCATTTTTCAATAAAGTTAGAAGTTTGATTATTCTTTCATAAGACTTTTTGTAACATTATAAAGTATATCTAATTTTGTTGGATTTTTCGCAATAAATAAAGTATTTTGCTGGATTTCTTGCAACAACTCCTGTTCTTTTTTCAGGTGGTTTGTAGCAAAAAGTTCTTCTGTTGTTGTGTTTAAAGCTTTTATTATTTTATCAAGGGTTTCTGCTGTAACAAAGTTTTCACCTATTTCAATCCCGCTCAATGTACGTTGAGAAATATCAACCGCTTCAGCTAGCTGTTCTTGAGTCAAACCTCTATTTAAGCGCATTCTCTTAATTTTTTTGCCTAATTCTTCCTTTACACCCATAAAATACCCATAAATTTATACATTTAGTTTCATAAAAACATATATTTATGAAACTATAAGTATTTTATATTAAGTTTTGTAAAGCTGAAATGAGTCATTGTTGCTATATTTTAGAAATTTACCGATTAAATTTCATAAAAACATTAAAGTTTAAAAAAAATATGCCGTTATACAGTACGAAAGCAAATAATATTTATTATTTATCAAGAAAGGAGCACTTAATAACATGGCAATTAAAGACATGAGTTTTTCAGAACGGTTTAACTATTATGCAACCCAAGTTGCACGTAAGAATGGATATGGCAATCTAGGTGAAATGGCTGGTAGTGCAATGAGACAACAACAAACATGTGCATCTGGAGCAGGTCCTGCGATAGTAGCTCTTATGCTGACAGTAGGTAGTTATTTTAAATAATTTATGGAGGTATATATTTATGGAATTAGATTTAAAATATAAATTATATGAAGCAAATAATGTGTTACAAGAAGAACAAAATTCTGATTTATCTGAAGCCCGTAAAAAGGTTATGCCATATCAAGATGTGCGTGACAATCTAAATAAATTTAAGCATTTATATAATTATGCTGAAGCGCTTAAGCTTATAGGAACAATAACTCCTGATACAGATATAAACCTTGATGACGGTACTATTGCCCATATATTACCCAGAAACAAGGTTATTCAAATTGCACTAGAATTACCAAATGGTGAAAAATTTGCATGTATATGGACGTCCACTACATCAGAGGAAGAATTTTATAGTTCAATTATTAATAAACACTAAGAAGGGTTGGATGTTTATCCAACCCTTCTTAATTTTATTCTGGATATTATTTATCCATTATACATTACCGTAGTAAGCATCAATATAGATTTTCTTGATGTCTTCCATTAACGGATATGCAGGGTTTGCACCTGTACATTGATCGTCGAATGCAAGTTCAACCAATTCGTCAAGGCTGTTCATGAATGTTTCTTCATCAACACCAAAGTCTTTGATTGAATTTGGAAGTTCAATTCTCTTCATCAAGTCATCTACTGCATTGATTAACAATTGAACTTTTTCGTCGTCATTGTTACCGCCCAATCCTAATTCATCAGCGATTTGACCGTATTTAGTCTTAGCGCAAGGGAATTTGTATTGAGGGAAGATTGCTTGTTTGTGAGGTGCATCAGATGCGTTATATTT
>CAMTNN010000163.1 GCA_947073895.1 uncultured cyanobacterium | reverse complement strand
GGAAATTGAAGCTTCAAGAAATAAATCTCGCAAACCGTCTGAAATACTGACTCTTAGCGTAAAAGATATGCTTCCTGACCTTTCAGAGGCATTGCGAAGACAAGGCGGCAGAAAAATCGAATCTGAGGTTAAACCTATTACTGTTTATGCAAGTGAGGGTTATGAAGTATCTACATTGTCTCTTGGTGATGAACTTCCTGATTTATCAGTAGAAATTAATAATAAAGACTCTTACATTTCTAAACCTTCTGCTGAGTGGGAAATCGTTGATAATAGCTGGGAAGTTGAAAAATTAAGCTTGTCAGATTCTTTACCGGATTTAAACGATGTGTTGAAGAATCCGGAAAAATATGAAAAGCCGGTAGAAAAACCTGTAGAAATAGATGAAGAAGCTTTGTTGAAAAACATTTCCAATGTTCAGTTTAAGCCATTCTATGATGGTAGTGAAACCTTTGAAATACTTAACGATTTTGAAGCACCAAGTATGAATGATATTCAAAATGAGTTTAATCAGTTTGGTAACTTTGAAATTTCTAACGAAGAAGAAATTCCTGCTGCTGTTGATAATACTCATGATGATTTTGAATCACTTTACAGTAATGAATATTATGATTTAGATGAGGTTAAGAAAGAACCTAAAAAAGAAGAAGAACCTGCTCCACAACCGAAGCCAGAGCCAGAACCAAAACCGATTCAGAAACCTGAACCTGTTAAAGAAGAGTTTGTTCCTCTAAAACTTGAACGCAAAAGAGATGAAAATGTTATTGCTTCAAGAAAAATCAGAACAGAAAATTCTGAAAATATTATGAAAAAGATTCAAGAAACTAAAGCCGAAAGACTTGAAAGAAGGGAAAAAACTATACAAAGACGCACGCCTGCTCCTTTGCCTAGAAAAGAAGAACCTAAGCGTGCAGAAGTAAAGTGTATTATTGACGGTGAAACTTATAATATAATAAGCACAGCGGAGTTTTCTGAAAATAAAGGCTGTCATCTCGCTAAAAAAGACAATGGTTATGCTGTTCTAGGCTTTATTGGTAATAAATTCATTAAATTAAAAGAATTCGATACTTTAAAAAGTGAAAGAATTGCTGCAAGAATGAGTGAAAAATTGCCGGAAGGAATTGAAAGATATATTGTAAGAATAGGTTTAACCAAATTTATTATTAGTGTTACTAATGATAATATTGAATACTTGATGGCTCTATAATGAAAAAGCTTTTATTTTTAATTCTTCTAATATTTTTGCTTTGCGGATGTACTAAAAATACTCAGGAAGAAATTACTTTTTCTTCTTGGGGCTCTGTTAGTGAAGTTAAAATCTTAAAGCAGATAATTTCGGATTTTGAATCGGAAAATCCTGAGATTAGAGTGAAATTCATGCATATTCCGCAAAATTACTTCCAAAAAATTCATCTGCTTTTTGCATCCAATACTGCGCCGGATGTGATTTTTATTAATAATCTAAACCTGCCTGTTTATGAAGATTATCTTGAAGATTTAAGCAATGAAATTAATGAGCAAGAATTCTACCCTCAGAGTTTAGACGGGTTGAGTTCAAATGGCAAATTGCTTGCAGTGCCCCGTGATATATCTAATCTTGTATTTTATATTAATCTTGATATTATTGATAAACCTTCTGAAAACTGGACTCTAGACGAATTTTTACAAATTGCCCAACGTGCAACAAGCCAAGGTGTTTACGGAGTTAGCTTTGAAGAAGATGTTTATTGGGCTCTTCCTTATCTTCAAGCATTTGATGAAAGTATTTTAGATGAAAACCCGACAAAAGGATTAGCTTTTTATAAAGATTTACGTGATAAATACAAAGTTGCACCTACTAAAAATCAGGTAGGTAGTTCAACTCTTGCCCAGATGTTTCTGGATAAAAAAATTGCAATGTATCTTTCAGGACGCTGGATGTATCCGAAAATCTCTGAAAAAGCAGATTTTAACTGGACTGTCGTAACATTCCCGTCAAATAAAGGTGTACCTTGCGATTCTTCCGGCTGGGCGGTTTCTAAAAGCTCAAAACATAAAGATTCTGCAAAAAGATTTGTTAAATATTTATCTTCAGAAAAAAGCAGTCAATATTTTACAAATACAGGCCTGATTGTTCCTGCAAGAATAAAAGTTTCCAATCAAATAAAAGAAAAAGCATTTACAGATGCAATTAAAACATCAGTCAAAACTCCTGTAAATAAAGACTATAGGAAAATCTCAGATAAATATCGTATACACTAAACGGAGGAGATTTTTATCCTCTAACTCAAGTTTTGAACAAAGGCTGCCGTTAACATGAGTATGGAAAACCAATTGGTTTTTCATACCTCCTCCCCAAGTCTGGTAGCCGTTCTCAAAAGAAACGGCTTTTTTTTGTGCTACGCACGTAGACATACGGGCGGAGCACATTCCGAAAAACTACCAGCTGATTTACAATTGCCTCCGTGCTCCTTTTGAGCGAACTACAAGTTGGTAGGTGTTGGTGTTTATGCTATGTCGAATTTTTTTATTCGTTTTGCAAGGTCTGCTTTAGTTATTTTTCCATCATTGTCCAAATCCAACCCCTTATTACTGTTATAGTACTTTTCACCTCTTGTTGTAAGAATATCTTTTCCTGCACGTGCTGGTAAGAAGATTAATGCGTATAATGTTCCAGGCCCGATTTTTTGGTTGCCTAATCCTGCCATTTTTTTAGAATTCATTATACATTTTTCAACATAAACCATTTGCTGTTCTGCACTCATACTGCTTAATGCACTGCATGAAGTTCCTAAGCCTTTAGCTGTGCTTGGCATAAATTGAATTAATCCTGTGGCATTCGAACTCTTGTTGCGTGCAGAAGGATTTAAGCCGCTTTCTGAACTCATCATGCATAGTAAGTCGTTAGGATTACAGTTGACGCGTTTTGCTACCTGTACAACTTTATTGAAAAATGCTTGTGTTAATTTAGGGTTTTTCTTGCTCCATTTGTTTTTTAATGTTTCGGCATCATAGCTAAAATTAGAAGTGTCAGTATCTGAATAATTTGCTCCGGATTTGCTTGTTGCTGTAGATGATAGTGTAAAACTGTCGCCCATTGGTAAGCTTGACCAAATATTATTGTTGCTTGATGTATTCCAATTAAATGCAGGAGTTATGAATTGTTGAGTTGGTTGTATTGTCCAAGTGTTAAATATAGAATTGTTGAACGATGGCATGAGATTAAATCCACCGAAGAAATTACAATCGAAGAACGGATTAAATCCGCCGAACATTCTGTTGAACATTCCGCTTACAAAACCAAATTCGAATCCGTTTGTAAATGCGCTCATAATTTTCCTATATTTATATACTCTATATATAAAAAGTTTATATGACTTCAAAAACAGCAGTATCATGAAAAGAATTATTCTCACCTTAACAATCGTAATGGGTATATG
>CAMTNN010000162.1 GCA_947073895.1 uncultured cyanobacterium | reverse complement strand
TTTACTGCCAGCTGTTCCATAAGCAGCAAGTGTTTGGTTTGTACCGCTGCTGAAACGTCCGTATCCGCCAACTCCAAATCCGCTTTTATAGTTTAAAATTGGCATTGCTTTCAATACAGAACCTTTTGGCAATTCAAAAACAAATCCAGGACCTGTGTACATACCCAATCCGCGATATGCACCAACTTCCCAAATATTAGATTCTACATAGTCATGGTTTCTGTTTGTATAAAGTTTTACAGCAGGAACTTTAAAAATTGTTTTTTCGCCTTTAAAAATTCTTGGTTTTTTAAGGGCGATAATTTCTAAATCACCTTTTTGTGTTATTTTAATATCTTTGGCTTGGAGTTTTACAAGTCCTTTTCCGATATCTTCTTCTAAGGAATCCTTCTTAGGAGTTAACATTCTGCGCATTTGCGGTCCGCGGGTTGCTGAATGAAAATTCAGCGGATATGAACCGCTTACTTCAATATCCCCTTTTTCCTGGACGACTCTATCTCCATAGACATAACCTTTTTGAGCTTTAATTTCTATTGTTGCGGTTTTAGTCATAGGGTTTTCGATAAGAGCATTTTCTTCATTCATATCAACGAAGATATAGTCTCCGGTAATAGTACGTCCGCTTTTTAAAATTCTAACATTACCTTCTGCTTTGATAGTATTGTTGATTCTGTCAAAAGTTATTGTATCAGCTTTTACAACTGTTTCTTGTTTTACAAACTCCACACTTACATTACCGTTTGCATGTATAAGATAGTTTGGAGTGTCATAATCGACGTTATCGCAATCAAGTATAATATCTTCAGTTTCTTCCTCAGGTTGAACAACTTTATCTTTTTTACGGAAGAATGATTTTTTAGCTTTTTGTTTTTCTAATGTTGCTTCTTCATCTGCTTCAAAACCATCCGGATTCATTTCTTCAAAGTCGTCAACCAATTCTTTTGATGCGTATTCAGAAATTCCTACTTCACCTGAGTAAACGTCAGCTGCTGTAGGTGCAAGCTCAAACTTCATATCCTCTTTCTTTTTAAAAGTTTGTTTAAGTTTTAATCTTAACAATTTAACCGGAGGTATAGTTTCTTTAGCTGATGGCTTATTAGATTCTTTCACATTTTCTTTTACGGCAGGCGAGAAGAATGCTTCACCTGTGTAGTCAGAAGCTTCAGAAAACGCAAAATCTGCCCAAACAGAATTTGAGGCAACAATTGATGATATTAAAGCTATTATTAATTTCTTTTTCAAATCAGTATTCCTATATATAGTTTAGAGGGTTGTTTGGTTGTCCGTTTACTCTTACTTCGAAGTGACAGTGAGGGCCTGTACTGTATCCTGTTGTTCCCTCATAGCCAAGAGTTTGTCCTTTAGTTACTCTCTGGTCTTTAGAAACTGCGATTGAATTCATGTGAGCGTAAAGAGTTGTAATAGGTTTTCCATTTATGACCCCGTGTTCAAGTATAACAACTTTTCCATATCCGCCGTACCATCCTGCATAAATAACTTTTCCTGAGTTAGAGGCTCTGATTGCTCCAAGATTCGGACCGCCAATATCAATACCGGAGTGGAATGAACGGCTGTTAAATATAGGGTGTGTTCTGTATCCAAACGGAGAGGTAATTCTTCCTGCGATTGGCTTGATAAATCCCGAAGCAGTTTGGATGTTGGTGTCTTTTGCCGTTCTATTGATATAAGTTCCTATACTAGCAGATTGTTTTGCCAATTCTTTTTCTGCTTTTTGGTAAGCAACTCTATCAGTTCTAAGCTTGTTAATCATGCTTTCATTTTTAGCAATTGCTCTGTTAATATATGCTTGTTGGGAATTAATAGAAGCAACAGAGCGCTCAAGGCTTCTTTTTCTTGCTTGAATACTGCGTGCGAGCATATTGATTTCTTGAGCTTTTTGTTTTGCTACGACCATTTTGTTGTAATCATCTTGTAGAATTATTTTCTGGAAATACAATCTATCAACAAGCATATTAATATCTTCAGAACTCAATAATATTTCAAAAAAAGCTTTTCTCTGTGACTTGTAAACACATCTTATGTGGTCTGCAAGAATAAAGTTCAAGCTGTTATATTCAGCAGAAGCTTTATCAAGTTTTACTTGTAAATCAGCCAATTCTTTTTGAGTTGAACGGATTTGGTTTTGCGAGTTGCTAAGATTTGCATTTGCATTTTCTAATTTCTTTTGGTTGTTATAAAGTTTATTTGTTTCGACGCTTTCTAACCATTTAAGGCGATTTATTTTTTCGCGTGTTTGGCGCTTTTGGGTTTCAATATCTGTTGCTGCGTAAGAAGATAAACACCCTGTGGTGTTTATTAAAATCGCTAAAAATATTAAAATGTTTAATATTTTTTTTGAATTCACGCTTATTTCCCCATGCTAAATAATGCTGCAATAAGAGTAAAGCCTGCCATCCAAAGAACAACTGTAACTAAAATGAATCCAACTATAAATTTTTTATTTTTTCTAAAAAAGTCCATTTCTAACCTCTCTGATAAGTATATCATAGTATAAAAAAAGCTGAATTTCAATTAATTATAGAATTGTTACAAAATCAAATGACATCAGAAAATTAGTAAGTTCAACGCCCTGTCTTTTCACCTGCTGTTCTTTTATTACTTTGTATCCGCGTTTTTCGAAAAAAGGTTTTGCGGTAATAGAAGCATTGGTTAAAATTCTTCCTTGAACAGTTTTTTCTAATTCGTTGCAAATAGCGCTTGCAACTCCCATTCTTTGATAATCTTTGTGTATAAATAATCTGTTAAGGAATCCCGTTTTATCTATATCACCAAAACCTATAATAGTTTTATTATCAAGTGCTACGAAGGTAAAGTTTTCTTGAAAAGACTTATTCCATTCCTCCAAATCAATCTGGTCTGGTGCCCATGCATTTAATTGTTCTTGCGTATAATCTTTTGCGTTTATAGTATGAACAGTGTTATAAAATAATTCTGCAAGTTTTTTACAGTCAGATGTTTGATATTTTCTAATAATCATTTTATTTGTTCTTTTTCTTAATCCACCAAATAGGAACCCAAATAGGTGCGGCTGCTACACCAACAGCTGCTGCACCTATTGTAATCGGTATACTAGCAGCACCTCCTACTAACATTAAAGAAATACCTAATGTCATACAAGCAGATTCAATTGGGGAATATGATGATGAAGATCTATATTTGTTTGATGCCACATTGTATGACTCTATGTCGGGAATTAAATTCTTATATGAATTTGATAAATAAACAATCCCGTTTATTTGACAACATACTAATGTCCCATCGGCTAAATATACAAATAAAGAGGATACTTTATTTTTAATGCCTCCAGCAATGTTTATTGGCTGAATTTTAGTTTTAATGTCTTTTCGGTCAGTTTGTGATTTTGATACTTTTTTAGAAGTCATCTTTTTAACAATTTCTAAAACATTAGCAGAACT
>CAMTNN010000161.1 GCA_947073895.1 uncultured cyanobacterium | reverse complement strand
CCAGAGTGCTTAAAATCAAATATAATTGTAACAACGAATTCTTGATGGAATCAAAGTCATTAAAGCTTTACTTGAATTCATTCAATATGTCCCGTTTCGGGAAAACAACAACAGAATGTCTGGATATTTGTAAAAATATTATAGAAAAAGACCTATCCGAAAAACTAAAAACAAATGTAGAAGTTGAGTTTTTAGATAATAATGCAGACAGAGTTAATATTTTTAATCAATTCAAAAATATAATGGAATTTGTAGATGAAAACAACATCAAGGTAGAGAATTTTAAAGAAGCTCCTGAATTACTTGAAACAGAAGAATCAAAAGAAACAGAATACTACCTGACATTTGACTCTCTTCGTTCTAACTGTCGTGTCACACACCAACCTGATTTTGGGGACGCATTCATTTACTACAAATCAACAAAACATATAAAAGAAGAAAGTCTGATAAAATATCTGACCTCGTTCCGCTCGGAATTCCATTTCCACGAAGAATGCTGTGAAATGATTTTTAAAAGATTGCAGACAATTCTTAACAAAGATGACAAATTATTCGTATCTGCACTCTACACAAGACGCGGCGGAATTGATATCTGCCCTTCCAGATGGACTCCTAATTGCGAAATTAAAGATGTATATGACTTGATTAATACAAATAAATTCGCAAGATGTGGAATCAAGCAATAACCTATTTTAATTGGGCATAAATAACTCTGTCAATTCCTGCAAGGTCTTTTTCAACAGAAATATCCTTAAAATCGACTTCAAGCATGCCGGCAACATCAGCTGACTCGTTAATTCCAAGCTCAAACATTATATAGCCATTAGGTTTCAAGTATTTTGGAGCGGTTTCAATAATCCTTCTGTACATAGCAAGTCCATTTTCTTCCGCAAAAAGAGCTAACTCAGGTTCATGCATAACTTCTTCTGATAATTCAGTACCATAAGGAATATAAGGCGGATTAGAAATTATCATATCGAACTTTTCTTCATCTCTGACTTTCGCATACAAATCCGATTTTCTAAAAACAGCCCTGTTATTTATGCCCAGTTTAGTTACATTGTCTAGAGCAACCCTTAAAGCATCTGAGGAGATATCAACCCCTAGAACAACCGCTTCTGTTTGTTTTGCAATTGTACAAGCAATACATCCGGAGCCTGTCCCGATATCTAATACGTCTTTAAAATTATTGTTACGTATAATCTCAATAGCTCTTCTCACAAGAATTTCTGTCTCGTCTCTCGGAATTAGAACATCGGGAGTTACCTTAAAGAATTCACCCATAAAATAAGATTCCCCGATAATATACTGTACCGGTTTTCTTGTGGCAATTCGCTCTTCAACCTTTGTTTTAACAAGTTTTAATTGTTCTTCTGTTGGCAAAATTCCACGGATTTTATCATTCTCAGTGTAATGACAAAAATGTTCTAGAAGCATTTTTAACTCATACTTTGCCTCATTCTCTTCAATTCCGGCATCAGTCAATAATTTTATAATCATCTGCATGTTCATTTAAAATTCTCTCTATCTCATCTCTTAAGTCAAGTTTTGACAACTCTTCTACATTTTTCTTTTCAACAGAATACCTCTTACAAAGTTTATCATAATAATAAAGTTGTTTCTTCGTAGGAGCCTCTTTTGACATCTTAACTTCCTGCAAAAACTTACGTTTTTTCTTCTCAAATTCTTTCTGCGCTTCAATTATAGGACGCTGTTTTTCTTTATAATCATAATATTTTTTACATTCAAAAATATACGTCCTCGTATCCCTTAAAAAGTCAGATTCATCAATATAATCAATGAGGAAAGGAAACCTTGAAGCATTTAGCTCCAGATAATATCTTTCATCCTCTAAAAACTTTTCAACAATCTCATCAACAGATAATTGTAAGTTCTGTTTTACTAAAGCCCTTAAGTAATTACAAACCCCGCTTTTTTGAGTCTTATCAAAAGCGGGGTAAATTTTATTCTTTATTTGGTACATTACATTCCTATCTTAAAAGATCCTCAACTGTAAATCTTTTTCTTTTTTGATCTGCTGAAAACTGCATTAACTTCTGTAAATATGGATTTGCATAATTACCTGCAATCGGATTAGTTTGTGAGCTATCAGCTGCTTTATTTGTTAATTCATTATTTGTAATAACGGTAAATTTAGTTTGATTTTCTGTAGTCATCTTTGCCTCTCTTATAGTTAAATATCTCTTATGTATATATAAAGTATTTAATCTATAAAAAATTGCCTTTTTTATCGCCATTTATTAAGAATTGTAACAAAAAACTTAAAATTTCACAAGAATTTTACAAATCGTAATTATTGAAGAAACAAAAACCTTGTGATACACTGGGGAGTGTATGGGTAAAACCCGTACGGATTATGAAAAAGGGAACAATAATATGGATATATTCTCGATATTTACACTCTGTGGAGGTTTAGCATTCTTCCTTTACGGAATTTCAATAATGTCTTCTGGATTAGAAAAAATTGCCGGAGGCAGACTGGAGAAAATTTTAAAGAAAATGACATCAAATCCAATAAAGAGTTTGGTGTTTGGGGCCGGAATAACGGCAGCTGTTCAATCATCTTCAGCAGTAACTGTTATGTTAGTAGGTCTTGTTAACTCCGGTATAATGAAGCTTTCCCAAGCAATCGGCGTTATTATGGGATCGAATGTAGGTACAACCGTTACAGCATGGATTTTAAGTTTATCAGGGATTCAGAGTTCTAATTTCTTTGTAAGATTATTAAAACCTGAATCCTTTTCTCCTATATTGGCACTAATTGGTGTTATTTTAATAATGGCAGCTAAATCTAACAGAAGAAAAAGTGTCGGTTCGGTTTTAATTGGATTTGCAATTCTTATGTTTGGTATGGAAGTCATGAAAAATGCTATGGCTCCAATGGCAGATATGCCTCAATTTACAAGCATTTTAACTGCATTCCAAAACCCTATCCTCGGGGTTATTGTAGGTACAGTTGTAACAGCTGTTATACAGAGTTCGGCTGCATCTATTGGTATTTTACAAGCTCTTTCTATGGTTGGCGGACTTACATACGGAATGGCTGTTCCTATTATTATGGGACAAAATGTAGGAACTTGCGTTTCTGCTATGCTCTCAAGTATCGGGGTTAGTACCAATGCTAAGAGAGTTGCTGCTGTTCACGTAATATTTAATATATTAGGCGTAGTTATCTGTTTAACTGCATTTCAACTTGGAAATGCAATATTCAAATTTGATATAGTAACTAATAATATTTCACCATTTGGAATTGCAATAGTTCATTCGATTTTTAATATCGTAACAACGGTTATCTTATTTCCATTTACAAAAGTATTGGAAAAACTTGCTATTATGTTTGTAACGAATAAAAAAGAAAAAGATAAAGAAAAAGAACCTGAAAATATACAGGAAACTTTTCCTTCAAAAGAGCCCGTGCAGGATTCAAAAGAATCAGAAGAAAATAAAGAATTGTCTCCAGGCGAAATGTTTGAGACTGAAAAAGTATCAAAC
>CAMTNN010000160.1 GCA_947073895.1 uncultured cyanobacterium | reverse complement strand
CCGCCCACCGGGTCGTGAAGCATATCCTGGTGATGTATTCTACTTACATTCTAGATTATTAGAAAGAGCTGCTAAATTAAATGATGATTTAGGTGCTGGCTCATTAACAGCACTGCCAATTATTGAAACACAAGCAGGGGATGTTTCTGCATATATCCCAACAAATGTTATTTCTATCACAGATGGGCAGATATTCTTAGAGACAGACCTTTTTAACTCTGGTTTCCGTCCAGCTGTTAATGCAGGTATTTCAGTTTCTCGTGTTGGTGGTTCTGCTCAAATTAAAGCAATGAAACAAGTTGCTGGTAAACTTCGTCTTGACCTTGCTCAGTTTAGAGAATTGGAAGCGTTTGCTCAATTTGCTTCTGATTTGGATGCTGCAACTAAGAAACAGCTTTTGAGAGGTCAAAAGTTGACAGAAGTTCTTAAACAGCCTCAATACAAACCGCTTTCAGTAGCTCAACAGGTTACAATCTTGTTTGCAGCAAACGAAGGTTTCTTGGATGAAGTTGATAACAAGAAAATCAATGATTTTAAGACCGGTTGGTTTGAACACTTTGAAGCTTCAATGCCTGAATTGAATAACAGATTGAATGCAGGTGATAAGTTGTCTGATGAAGATAAAGAAGCGCTGAAGAGTGAATTGGAAGCGTATGTGAAAACGTTATAAGGAGACTAACTGATGAAATGTTATAACCACCATGACAGAGATGCATTCGGCGTATGTAAGATTTGCGGAAAAGGACTTTGTCTTGAATGTATGGATAAAGAAGATGATATGGTAATCTGTGCAAACGAGCATGGCAGAAGATTGCTTTCTGACAAGATTTTAAACATATTATTTATTTTGGTCGGTCTTGTATGTTTTGTAACAGCATTTGCGCATGATTTCGATTTATTTAAAATCTTATTAGGTGTAATTTCTGTTTCAATTGGTGTTGGCGGATTTAAAAAGCAAAAAAAATAAATTTCCAAAGGAGCACTGACAAATAGTTAAAACAAATTGGTAGCTAGGTGGAATGTGCTCCGCCCAAAGGTAAAAAAATGGCAAACTTAAAAGATATTAAAAGTAGAATAGGAAGTGTTCAGAACACTAAGAAGATAACTAAGGCAATGAAGATGGTTGCTGCAGCTAAGGTTAAGAAAGCTGAAAATACCGTTAAGGCTTCAAGACCGTTTTCGGATGAGCTTTTGAATCTGTTTAGGAGAATGCTTGCAACTGTTGGTGAGTATTCAGTTTCAGGTTTGAAAGTTACGCGCGGGTTGGATAATTATCCTGTGTTGCTTGAAAGACGTGAAGTTAAGACTGAGGGCTTGCTTGTTATTACTTCTAATAAGGGGCTGGCAGGTGCTTATAATGCAAATATTATTAAAACAACTTTAAAACGCATTAAGGAAAATACAGAAAAGGGTATTAAAACTGTTATTTATCCTGTTGGTCAGAAGGCAGTTTCAGGCTTTAGACATAAAGCTGGAAACTATGAGCTAAGAGAAGGCTATATCAGTGTTGCAAATGATCCTACAGCTACAGGTGCTAATATCATTGCGGAAGATATTGCGGAAGACTTTGTCAACGGAAATATTGATAAGATTGATATTATTACGACTCATTTTAATAATATGATGTCTTATAATATTGTTAATTGGGAAGTTTTGCCTGTTGAGATAGAAAAGGCAGGGGTTCATGAGTTAGACCCTGTAATGGAATTTGAGCCTTCTGCACATGCGGTTTTACAGCAGCTGGTTCCTATGTTTATAACTAACTCTATTTTCCAGGCACTTCTTGAAGCTAACGCGAGTGAATTGGCATCAAGAATGACAGCGATGTCTGCAGCTTCTAATAATGCTGAAGAAATGATTTCGACATTGACGGTTGATTATAACAAGGCTCGTCAGGCGGCGATTACACAAGAGCTTGTGGAAATTGTTTCGGGAGCTTCTGCGATATAAAATTTGAACGGCGGAATTTGATATCAAATTCCGCCGTTTTTTCACTATCTTACATTTTTAGTGAGTCTGAAAGCTTTTGTATTTTTTCCTGCAATTTATCTTTAAATTGCGGATCTTGCATATATTTTAGAATGGTTTCTCTGTCTCCGTTCATAAGATAATTTGCTGCATCCATTTTAGCTTCGGGGTGTAATACAGCAATTCCTAAGAAAGCACGGCCTTCACGTTCTTCGTCGCGTTCTATAAATAATGATATTCCTGAACCAAAGAAATCCGGTTGGTTTTTTGTATCGATGTTATGCGCAAAGTCTTCAAAATAACCTCTGTCGAGAATTTTGTCTCTGACGTCGCGTTTCATTTCGCTTATTATTTTATCGATTTCTGATGATAAATTCATTTTTTGTATACCTCTATTCCAATTTCTAGGTGGTATAGGTTTTAAATTACTATCTAATTTTATCATAAGTTTATCCTTATTGCTATGCTGCAAACCCTCTGCTGAAAGTTTGTTCTAATATTTTTTGACGTGCATCGTTAGCATCGTGCAGGGTTTTCATACTTTCTTCTGAAAGAATCTGCGGAAATTTTGAAGGAAGCTTAGGTTTTATTGCAGGTAATCCTAATTCAAGTCTGTTATAGTAGTTGTAGCAGCTTTCCAGATATTTGTTGTATTCATTATATTCATCCGGAGATAAATCTTTTATAGCTTTTTCAAAATCATTAAATATTTTACCTAATGTATTTTTACCTTGTCTCAAATCATAAGCAATATGTTCGTATTCGCCAATGATGTTTGTATATTCGCCTCTGAATTGAATTTCTCCGAGTGCACCATTTTGGTGAATAACATTCATTTGTGCAGTTCTATAACCGGAGGCTTTTATTGAGTCAGCGGATAATTCTTGGATTTTATCCGGCGGCCATCTTTTTGACAAACCTCTGGCATCTGATTTAATGATAATATTTGAATCTTCTCCGAATGCCAGTGAAAGTTGTCGTATCTGGTTGTTTGAAAACTCTGCAAGTCCATGTTCACCGCGATAGTTATTAATTGTTGTAATCTCTATTGGTTCGATTTTTTCAACTTCAAGTCTTTTTATCAAGTCATCTCTAAAAAGTCCGTTTGTTTTAAGTTCTTGAATGGTTGTTTCACCTTTGATAATTCGATTTTTAAGTATTCCAAGAGTTAATTTGTCGACCACTTCTTTAGAGCGTGCTTCGACAAGAGGTCTTGCAAATTCTTCAAACAAAGCAAATCCTTTGTCTACTTCCGTGGCATTCAGGGGTTCTTGATAGATATATTTTCTAAGTAAAGCGGCATCTTCCGCACAGAGTTTTTGTTCAGCAATCATTGTTTCAATTTGCGGTTTACTTAGTTTTTCAAGCGATTTTGTAATAACTCGAGAGCCGATACCATCTTTTATACAGGAGATTGCTTCGTTAATATTGTTAAATTGCTGACCTTCTGCTTTTTTTAATCCGCGCAGGATTTTTGTATTTATGCTTAAGGCGCCTTTTGAGCGGTTTTGTATTTGTTGAACGCTTGCAAGGTTGTCAAAAAGTGTAAAGACTTCGTTCTTAGCCTTACCTCGCTGAAGCTGCAACAGTCTTTCTATGAATAAGG